>JBJHDG010000016.1:0-16212 GCA_050486425.1 Pseudomonadales bacterium
GGTCGCATTCTGCGTAGCGGTGATGCTGACTTGGCCCAGGTGCTGGAAGCCAAGGGCTATGGCTGGATCACGGATGCCGCATGAGCGCCATGACCCCTGACACCCAGGCTTTTCTCCAAGCCGCGCTGGCCGCAGCCAGTGATCGCGCTGCCACGCTGCCAGCTTGCGCGGCTGCCCGCCAGCAGGGGCACGCAGGCCTGGCCCAGGGCTTGCCGGATGGCAAATTCGAGCAATGGAAGTACACCCGCATCCAGCCGTTTTATGATCCGGCTTTTATAAAGGCCGATGTGCCCCCCGGCCATGAGCCGGCACCAGGCTTTGTGCTGAACCTGCCCAGCGGACATCTGAGCCTGACGCCCCAAGGCCCGACGACTGCGTTACCCCAGCACCCGGGTCTGCAGGTGCAACGCTTGGATCAGGTGGATGCTGCTACCCAGATCCTGTTGCGTGCACACTTTTTCCAGGGCATCGATAATCAGCGGCACGTGTTGAATCCGCTCAACCTGGCCCTGCTGCAGGATGCCTACCTGATCCGCGTCGCTCCAGGTGCCCATCAGATTCCGCTGCTACGACTGCACCAGCTGGCGCAGCAGCACAGCTGCCGCCGCGTGCTGCTGTTACTGGAACCCGAAAGTCGACTGCAGCTGCTGGAAGATTATGCGTTGCAAGCCGCAAGCAACTTGGTACTGGAAGCCGTGGTGCAAGCCGGTGCGCAGCTCACCCATTACCGGGTGCAACCGGCCAGCAACGCAGCGGTGTGGAGCCTGACCCATGTGCAACTGGCGCAGCAAGCCAGTTACACGCTGCATACCTATGCCCTGGCCGGCGCGCCCCACCGTAATGAAATTCATGTCCAGCTCTGTGGCCCCGGCGCGCAAGCCCGACTGCAAGGAGCATTCCTGGGCAATGGCAAGGGCAAACTGGATCATCAGCTGTGCATTGAACACAAGGCACCGGACTGCAGCAGTTGGCAGCAGTTTCATGGTGTGGCGCTGGACCGCGCCGAGTTGACTTTCAACGGCCGCATTCATATTCATCCCCAGGCCCAGCGCACGGATGCACAGCTCAGCAACAAAAATCTACTGGGCAGTGATCAAGCCAAGATCAATACCAAACCGGAACTGGAAATCTATGCGGATGATGTGCGTTGTGCCCATGGTGCCACCGTGGGCGCCCTGGATGCCGACGCACTGTTTTATCTACGGTCCCGGGGTGTCCCTGCTGCCCAGGCGCGCAGCATGCTGCTGCGTGGCTTTATCGGCGCTCTGGTGCCCTGCGATGATCAACTCGGCATAGGGCCTGCCCTGCAACAGGTGCTGAGCCAATGGCAAGCATGAAGCCAGCCCCGTTGCGTTCCGACATGGCTGCACTGCGCCAGGATTTTCCGTTGCTGCAACAACAGCTGGGGCGCTACCCCCTCACCTATCTGGACAGCGCCGCCACCACCCAGAAACCCCAGGTGGTGATTGATGCCCTCGGCGACTATTACCGGCACTACAACGCCAACGTGCATCGCGCCGCCCACCAACTCAGCGACAAAGCCACCGCTGCTTTCGAGGCCGCCCGGGACCGGGTACGGGCATTTATCGGCGCTGCTCATAGTCATGAAATCATCTGGACCAGGGGCACCACCGAAGCCATCAACCTGGTTGCCCAGAGCTGGGGCAGCATGGCTATTGCGGCTGGTGATGAGATCCTGATTTCCGAACTGGAGCATCACGCCAATATCGTGCCCTGGCAGATGCTGTGCCAACGCACGGGCGCCCGCCTGCAGGCCATCCGCATCCAGGACAATGGCGAGCTGGATCTGACGGACTTCCAGCGCAAACTGAATCCGCGTACCAGGCTGGTGGCCATCGCCCATGTCTCCAATACCCTGGGCACGGTGAATCCGGTGGCCGAGATTATTGCCGCCGCCCATCGCCAGGGCGCGCTGGTACTGCTGGATGGCGCCCAGGCAGTTGCCCATTTGCCCGTGGACGTGCAGGCACTGGATGCAGACTTCTACGTGTTCTCCGGCCACAAGCTTTATGGGCCCACCGGCATCGGTGTGCTCTATGGCAAGGCGGCGTTGCTGGAAGCCATGCCGCCCTGGCAAACCGGCGGTGAAATGATCGAAACCGTTACCCTGAGCAGCAGCACCTTCAATCGCCTGCCGTTCAAATTTGAAGCCGGCACCCCACCCATTGCCAGCGCCATCGGCCTGGGCGCGGCCATTGACTATCTGACCAACATTGACACAGCAAGCCTGCATGCGCATGAAGCCACACTGTTGAAACTCGGCACCAGCCTGCTGCAGCAAATTCCAGGGCTGCGCCTGGTGGGCACAGCCGCGTACAAGATTCCGGTGCTGTCGTTTCTGCTGGAAGGTGCCCATCCGGCGGATGTTGGCATGTTGCTGGATCAACAGGGTATCGCAGTGCGTACCGGTCATCACTGCACCATGCCGCTGATGCAGCGCCTGCAAATCCCCGGCACCGTCAGGGCTTCCATGAGTCTGTACAACAATGCGGCAGACCTGGAACGCTTGCGAGATGGACTGATCAAAATCCAGGGTATGCTGTAGCAGTTGGCGCCAGCATCCTAACTGTAGAGACAAACCGTCATGAGCGTTGAGCAATTTGATCCCAAACCCAGCCAGCAGGCGCCACTGGCGCTGCAATTGACAGCTGCAGCCAGTGCGCACCTGAAAAAGCAGCTAGCGCGCAATCCTGGCCAAGTACTGCAACTGGGTATCCGAGAAAGCGGCTGCTCCGGTTATATGTATGAGCTGAATCTGCTGGCAACCCCGGAGGCCACAGATATCTGTTATCCGGTGGATGCGGCACTGTCTATTTTCGTACGCCCGGAACATCTGGGACTGGTACGCGGCACCCGCATTGACTATGTGGTGCAGGGCTTGAATGCGAGCCTGAAATTCACCAACCCTAACGCAGAAACCCAATGTGGCTGCGGCGAAAGTTTTTCCCTGAAGCAGTCGGAAGCAGGATGAGCAGCGACGGTCACAGCATGCAGCGCCGGCTGGTACCGGTACAACGCAACTGCCCGGCACGACTGGTGCCTACGGGTACCCCGATCCAGATTCCCGCTGGCACTTTCGTCACCCTCACCCAGGCCCTGGGCAGCGCCTTCACCGTGGTGGTGAACGGTAATATGGCGCGGGTGGATGGCCGGGATGCGGATGCGCTGGGCCTTAAAATCGCGCAGAAAACCTATCAGGCCAATGCCGACGGCAGCGTGAACATGACTGATGTGCAGGATGCGTTACGCAATGTGTACGATCCTGAGATCCCGGTCAACGTGGTGGATTTGGGGCTGATCTACGGCTGCCAGCTGCAACAACAAAATGGCAAAAACCTGATCAACGTGCGCATGACCCTGACCGCCCCCGGTTGCGGCATGGGGCCCGTGCTGGTGGAGGATATCAAACAACACCTGCTGCAAGTTCCCAATGTACATGAAGTAGCCGTGGAGCTGGTTTTCGATCCGCCTTGGCACCGGGACATGATGACCGAAGAAGCGCAACTGGAGTTGGGCATATTCTAATGACTGATAGCACTACAGCCAGCTATCAGGCAGCCAATCCCTTTGGCCAGAGCATCCAGTTCGAGGAAATTGCGGAGCAATTTGCATTTTTCGACGACTGGGAAGACAGGTACAAGTTCATTCTGGAACTTGCCAAGCAGTTGCCATCAATGCCCGAAGCCGGCAAGGTACCAGCAAATATTATCCATGGTTGCCAAAGCCAAGTCTGGATCAGCGCGCATATCCAGGATGGCAGACTCTGGCTGCAATTGGATTCCGATGCCCATATCGTGCGCGGTCTGATCGCCATCGTACTCAGTGCCGTAAATGGCCGCACACCGAAAGAGGTACTGGCTGCGGATATGGAAAGCCTGTTCGCGCAGCTGGATCTGCTGCGCCACCTGAGCGCCACCCGCGGCAATGGATTGCGATCCATGGTGCAACGCATCCGCCAGATTGCACGGGATCAGCACTAAGCCCGCCAGCACACCAGCAAGAAAATGGAGGCCCTATGCAACCAGCAACCCGCCCCCTTCAGAATCACTGGTTCGCACTGCTACTGCTCATGCCGCTGCTCTTGGGTTGCGCCCTGCCCGCACCCGGCGTCCAGGCCAGCCCGGCCACATTGCTGCCTGGCTCAGCGCCGGAAATACGACCCGCACTGCAGGCATCCCGGCACTCTGGAACGGCACCGCTGGCTGTGTTCTTTGACGCCACCGACAGCCGCCACCAGGATCAGCAACTGGATGGTTTTCGAGAACTGATCTACGCCTTTGACTTCGGCAATCCGGATGCCGGCACATGGACCTATTCCGGCTTACCGAAAAACCAGCAGGTGGGCGGGCCTTTGGCGGCGCATGTATTCGAGCAGCCAGGTATTTATGAGGTACAGGTTTGGGTACAGGATCCAGCGGGGCGGCTTGCTGGCGTCAGCCTGGAGATCACAGTGGCAGATCCCAACCAGGTGTTTGCCGGCACAGCTACCCACTGCCTGTCCCGGAATCAGGATTTTACCGGCTGCCCGGCTGGCGCACGTCAGTTGGGCAACCTGCGCAGCTGGCCGGCCTGGCGCAGCCATCAGCGTTACCTGCTCAAGGCCGGGCAGGATTTCACCAGCCTGGGTCGGCTGGATCTGAAGCAGCAACAGCACTGGCAAATTGGTCGCTTTGGCAATGGCGCAGCACCGAAGGTGGCCATGGTGAATCTTGAAGTTGGCGTCCCGGATATTGATGCCATCAACTGGACTGAGGATGCCGTCATCATGGACTTGGATATGGCAGGGTTCAGCAGCGGTAACTCAACGGCCCATTTGTTATTGCTGCGCAATAACAGTCGCGGGCGTGTAGAACTGGGTGGCACGTCTGGCCATTTCGCCAACCATGCCTCTGATGGCCGGGTGCGCGCTGCACTGCACCGCGATCGCTACCAATTCCTGGTAGAGAATCAGATTCTCGGCTCTGATGGCGCCGGCCACACCAGCTCTGGTCGCGGCATTGCCCTGCTGGGCAACTTGATCAATGGTAATGGGCCACGGGAAGCCAACCACAGCATCAGGTTTTGGCACCAGTATAAATCCATCACCCAACATAACCGTATCTTTGGCGCCGGCCCCCATCAACACAACATCAAATTGCATGGAGATGGCGACGAGCCATTTGCGGACCAGATTATCCGCGCTCACCGGCCAGCCACCGCCTACGTACTGATCTCCAATAACGATTTCGGCATTGCCGGCGAAGGCCCCCAAAGCGTGGTGGTTGCACCGCAGAATGAGCTGGTGTCCGAAGCCCTTGTCGATGTCATTGTGGAGAACAACAGATTCCGCATCGATAGTCAGGAAATTCATCTGGGCGGACGGCGCCTGACATCCCGCGGCAATTACAATGACGTGGGCACCACGTCGGAATCCATATCCAGCCGCAAACCAGGACTTACACCAGGTTGGGATGGACCATACTTTATCAGCGAACCCGCGCCCGAATTCGATTGGCTGCGGGTGCCAAACAAGCGGGAGCCTTGAATGCCGCCAGCATCTAGCATCAATCTGTAGTATTTGGCTCAGCCTGCAGCTGGCTGCGGTAATGCTGCAGCGCCTCGGCATCCAGCGTCTCCTGTGCCAATAGTTGCTGCGCGCCGATTTCCAATAGCTGCCTGTGCTGCTGCAGTAGTGCGGTAGCACGCTCGAACGCTGCCTGCACCAGCGCCCGAATGGCACGATCGATAATGCGCGCCGTCTCATCGCTGAGATCCGAGCGCAATTGTGGCCGCATGACTTCCGGCAGGAAACTGGGTTGATCGTCTTCGTAGGTCACATGCCCCAGTTCCGCATCCATGCCATAACGACGTACCATACTGCGGGCAATGTCAGTGGCCTTGATCAGATCATCGGCTGCCCCGGTGGATAAATGCTGAAACACCAGTTGCTCAGCCGCCCGGCCTCCCAACAGTACCGTCATCTTGTTCTCCAGCTCCTGCCGGGTCATCAAAAAACGATCTTCGGTAGGACGCTGAATGGTGTACCCCAGCGAGCCGATACCACGGGGGATGATGGAAATCTTGTGCACCGGATCCATGCCAGGCAGCGCCATGGCCACCAGGGCGTGGCCCATTTCGTGATAGGCAACCACCTGCCGCTCCAGTGGATTGAGCAAGCGATTCTTCTTTTCCAAGCCGGCCACAATGCGTTCAATGGCACGAGTAAAGTCGTCGGCAGTCACCGCGCTGGCACCACGCCTGGTAGCGAGCAACGCCGCCTCATTCACCAGATTGGCGATGTCCGCACCAGTAAAACCAGGCGTCAATGCCGCCACCGCTTCCAGGTCCACATCTGCCCCCAGATGCACCTTGCGGATATGGACCTGCAAAATCGCCACCCGGCCACGGCGATCTGGCCGATCCACCAGCACCTGCCGGTCAAAGCGTCCAGCGCGCAGCAATGCTGGATCCAATATTTCCGGTCGGTTGGTGGCCGCCAGCAGCACCAAACCCTGACTGGGATCAAAGCCATCCATTTCCACCAGTAACTGATTCAGGGTTTGCTCCTTCTCATCATGGCCACCACCCCCTGGATAGAGTCCACGCGCGCGCCCCAAGGCGTCCAATTCGTCGATGAAAATAATGGCTGGGGCACGTTGCCGCGCTTGATCAAACAGATCCCTGACCCGGGCCGCACCTACGCCCACAAAGAGTTCCACAAACTCCGAGCCGCTGATGGAGAAAAAAGGCACCTTTGCCTCCCCCGCCACTGCTCGGGCAAACAGCGTTTTACCGGTACCGGGCGGCCCCACCAGCAATATGCCCTTGGGAATACGTGCGCCCAATCGGCCATACTCGGCAGGATGCTGGAGAAAGTTGACAATCTCCTGTAACTCTTCCTTTGCTTCATCAACGCCAGCCACATCATCAAAGGTGACCGTGGTGTTGGTTTCCACATACACGCGGGCCTTGCTTTTGCCCACCGCCAACATGCCGGATGAGGTGTTCATGCGACGGATAATCAGCATCCAGAGTCCGAAAAATACCGCTACCCAGAGCACCATGGTGAGCAGTGGTCCGAGCCAGCGGTTTTCCTTGCGTGCTGCATAACGCACATCGGCCGCCTCAAGGGCCTCAATCAGGGTAGGGTCCTCCAAACGCACAGTCACAAACGGATGCTGCCCACCGTCTGCCCGTTGGAGCCGTCGCAAGGTCGGTTCCGGCAGCAGCAACTCCAGGCTATCGGTACGCACCTTGCCTTTGATTTCCGTCTCTGTCAGCACCAGATCCTCCAGCTTGCCCGCCGCCAGCAGCGCCTTGAACTCGCTATAGGCCAGGGTTTGGCTGCGAGGCTCCTGTAGCAGGCTCTGCATCAGCAGCAGTACCGTGAATGCGATCAGCAGGTACCAGACGGAAAACTGATGTTTTTGATCCATGGTCATCTCCTACCGACACCATCCACCGACACTATCGGCCGACCCTGTATAGTGTCGCCAGTGCTCATACTAGCTTGAATCCCAGCCAAGGGGTTTGCTACCTTGCCGCCGGCCCGGCCACCCATCCACATAGCCTGAAGGACACCTCTTGATGTTTGCAGCAAAATTTGCCACAGGCCAGCGGCGGTACCGCCCCGCACTCTGCGGCCTGGTAGTTGTGCTGTTGCCCGGCGCCGCCCTGGCGAACACGCCGGTTACCGAAACCGGGACCCGTCAGCAGCTCACCAGTCCCGCCGATACACCGGCCTATGTCAGTCTGAGCCGCTTCGACAACCTGCAACTCCGGCACCGCCAGATCCACGAACTCATGGATCTGCAGGCCCTGGTACCGCACATGCACTTGGCGCCGGATGCGCTGGGACGCCCCAACCTGAGCCTGCGCGGCATCGGCCGCTTCAGTGACAACCCAACCGCCGACAGCGCCCTGGGTGTAACCCTGAACAATGTCCAAATCCTGGACGCGGCATTACTGGATCAGGTGTTTTATGACATGGCCGGGATCGAGCTTAAGCGCGGCCCACAGGGCAGTCAGCGGGGTGCCAATAACATAGGTGGCACACTGGTACTGCAGCCTAATATGCCGCACCAGGCGTTCAGCACAGACCTCAACCTGAGTTACGGGCGCTTTAGCGAACAGCATTTACAGGCGCATGTGAACCTGCCGCTGACAGCAGATCTTGCGGTACGCCTGGCCGGTAGTCGCCTGACCCGAGACGGCACCAGCGACAATCCGCTCCAAGCCACCCCGGTGGATGATCGGGATCAGTACAGTTTCCGCACAAGTCTGAGCTGGTGGCTGAGTGAGGCGCGCTTTGATCTCACCTATCAGCAGCTGCGGGTTGACGACCGACGCCTGCGCGCCACGGCACAGCGCTGCCGCACTGACAACCAGCCCTGGCCATTCAATCGTGGTTGTGATCCCGACCGCCGCTTTACCGTAGGGGAACTGCCCAACAGCCAGGGCACCCAGGCAGGCCAGCTGGCCAGCCATTTTGATCTGTCGCTGGGCGCTGAGCCAGGCGGCTGGTACCTGCTGCCCGCGGATACTGATGCCTTCGCCGACAGCGTAGGCGCCAGCAATGCCCGTGTCCGCCCCAGCGAATTCGGACCGCGCCTGCGCATGGAGGAAGATCTGGTGGTGGGCAGCTACCAGCGTAGCTGGCAGGGCTGGAACCTCTGGTACGGCCTGGCCGCACAGGAACAGCGCTACGCCAACCTGCAGGATCTGCACTGGGCACTGCCCAGCGTCAGCTTTACAGCGGATATACCAGGATTTACCGACAGCGCCGGCAACCTGGACGTTGTCACAGATCCGTCCATCAGCGGCCGTGACAGCTTGCGCAGCTACGAACGCATCAGCTACGAGCAGTCATACCGCCGCATGGAGCTGCAACTGGACACACCGGATTACGGCCGCTGGTACGCCCTGGGTGGCATCAGCCTGAGCCAGCATCGAATGACCGATTTTTCCCAGGCACAGCATCACAATGTGCTGTCCACGATCAATCAGGTGCTGGGCAATGAGCTGGGCGGCGCCGGTGCCGGGGCCGCGCTTCAGCACCGGATCGACCTGCTAAACCGTGATCGCAGCGGTATTTATGGCGAAGTCTATGTGCGCGCCAACGACCGTATCAGGGTGATGGTTGGATTACAGCGAGTTGACGAACGCATGCGCATCAAAGATCAGCAGGCGGGCCTCACTGATCCAGCACTGGCGCCTGGCGACCCGGCCGCCGCGACCGCAGGCTTGCCTTACCTGAACGGTGCCCATGACTTTTTCGATGCTGAGTTCGGCATCGACGATGTACGCTTTCATGGTTTCACAGTCTTCGGTAACAACCCCAGCCGCCCGGCTCGACGCAACGATAGCTTCGATACCAACCTGAATAGCCGCCTGGGCGCAGACTTCCTGCTGAACCTGCCCTATACCGATTATGCGCTGGCCTACGGGCAGATCGGTCGCAGTCATAGATCCGCCGGGTTCAATCGCCAATCACCGGCAGCCGCAAACAATATGGCTGCAGGAAGTCCCCAGGTAAGGGGTACGGCCAATCGTTACTCGGCAGATTACAACAAGCATTTCGAGATAGGCTTGCAGATACAAATGGCCGATGGCGGATTTCAGCTAAATACCAGCTATTTCTTCTACAACCATCTCAACCAACCGTTGCTCAATCCAAGAGAAAACTCCTACAGTACTGAGCCCACAGCACGGCCAGGTCGCTCTAATACAGAAGGTGTTGAACTGGAATTCAGCGCCGCGCTGACGCCAAGACTACGACTGGACGGCTTTGCAACCTGGCAGGAAGGCCGGGGAAGGAGCATTCGCGCCGTAGATATGGCCGACCCCGCCGGCGGCAACCCCAACTGGCGCAGCGTCTTCAACCTCGACGGCAGTAGCTACATAATTCCCGTCGACGGCCACGAATTTGACCCTCTGGCCTGCGAAGGTGCCGAACGCGACGAGGACGATCCGCCGCCAGAGGTGTTGCTACGTTGCCAGTGGGTATTTGTCACCCATCCAGCCGGACCAGGGGGTAGCGGCATCGACACCGAAAGCGTACTGGTTCCAATTGGAGTCGCGCAAAATCTCAGAGGCAACGAAACGCCTAATACTCCACGGCTGAGCCGCCGCATCGGCATTGAGTACGAAATTTTATTACCAGGCAACATTACCCTGCTACCCAGGATCGATTATTTTTATCGTGACGCCTACTACAGCCGGGTCTTTAACCGGGCCCGTGATCGTGTCCCCAGCACTGAGATCATCCACGCAACCGTTACCCTATACGACAACAGGCAACAGTGGTGGCTCCAGGCTTTTCTTCACAATGCCGGCAATAAAAATCCGGTGAGCGGCATTTATTCATCGCCAGCAAGTCGCGGCAGCACAAACCAGGCATACATGTTCAGCCCGCGCATTTTTGGCCTGCAATTGCAGGTACAGCTGTGACGCCAGCAATCGGCAATATCAGCGATCAACGTGGCCGAGAAGCTCCCTGATCTCGGCCACGTCGGCAGCGATGTTCTCCAGCAGTGATTCCACTTCCTTCCAGGAGCGCTGACGCGCCAAGTCCTCCAACTGTTTCAGCTCAGCCACCAAAGCATTCAACCCGAGATTACTACTTGCACCCTTCATGCTATGCGCCTCGGTTGAGAGTGCGTCCACACATCGCTCGGCATAAAAAACTTGCATTTTCTCCAAACTTTGCCCGGCTGCCTCCAAATAGGTAGTGACCAGCAACGGGAAATCTTCAGCCATCAGCAACCGGAGCTCATCCAGACGTGCCTGGTTGACTTTTTCAACCATCGTTACCCCTCCAGACCCACTCTGCCTCAACAATATTGCCTGCACCCTGAAACCTGAGTACATCACAAAATTCTGCAACCAAGTGCAGACCTCGACCATGCGGTAATGCCGCCAATCCCGCACCGGCGCTCAGCAAGGATTTATGATCAAACCCTCTTCCACTGTCCGTAACCCGCAAATACAGCATTCCTCCTTCAGCATCCGATGCACTTTTCATTTCAAACCTGATGCTGCCCTTTTTAAGCGCTGCCAGCGCACTGGCACGATCACGGTAGTATTCAGCGAAGCCAGATGGGGTCAACTTTGTCATAGAGCTCAACCCCAGGACGCCATGTTCAAGTGCATTGGCATATAACTCGGCGATCACTGCAAACAGCTGCGCAGAACGCGGCCGCAGCTCAGGTAACTCCAGTATAATTTGCCGCAGCATTGGCAACGGGTCAAAGTGCTTCAGGGTCTCATCCCGCAGCTCGTAGGACAGCTGCCAATCCCGCGACCCCGGCAGCCCTCCCACCGGCAAAACCAATTCGTCATTCGGCAATTGACTCGGACGCTGCATACTGAGCTGAACAATGCTCAGATCATCCTCCAAGGCCTGGCCCTGGGTATGCAGTCCAAGCTGCACCTCCATATTTAGCTGAGCCTGTTCCGAGTCTTCACTCCCAAGCAGCGTTTGTTCTAGCCGCCTGACGCCAAACATTTCCTGGTCCAGGCTACGCGCCTCCAGCACACCATCGGTGCACATAAACAGCCAGTCATCAGGGGCCAGCCTGTACACCTGGGTTTGTACCTGAAAATTCGCCGGTTCCGCCAGCCCCAGAGGTAAGTGGGAGGACGCAATCCGTTGCAGGCTATTGGCGGCGCAGCGCCTGATGTAGATATCCGGCAGCCCGGCATTCCAAAGTTCCGCGGAACCCTTATTAAAATCCAGGTGCGCCATGGCACCACAGCAAAAATAACCAGTAGGCAAAATTGTACGCAACCTGGCATTGATTTCCCGCAGCACGTCCACCATGGAAAAACCTTTACGGGTCATGCCGTAAAATATTTCCGACAACGGGATGGCGCCCATGGACGCCGGCAGTCCATGGCCGGTGAAATCCCCCAGAAAAACATACATGTTACCCGCAGGGTTCAAAGCTGCCAGCAGTACGTCGCCATTGAAAATGGCCTTAGGCGAAATCAGGTACTTGATATTGCTGGCATTGATACAGCCCTTGTGGGCGATACGATCAAAAATCTGCTTGGCGGCATCCTGCTCCTTCACCAAACGTTGATGGTGCATCTGGATCTGGTCGCGTTGGGCCTGAACCGTCAGATGCAGCTGCCGCATGCGCTCCAGGGCGTCTATCTTGGCGCTGAGAATGACCTGATTGAATGGCTTGGAGAGGAAGTCATCGCCGCCCGCCTGCAGGCAACGGGCAAGCTGCGCCGGATCCTGCAGACTGGTCAGGAATATGATGGGTACGAACAGGTCGGGATAATCCGCTCGGATCCGGGTTGCCACCTCAAAGCCGTCGGCGCCGGGCATCAACGCATCCAGCAGCACCAGATCAGGCGTGGTCTTGGCAAAACTGGTCAAGGCTTCGGCACCATCGGCCGCCTCAATTACGGCAAACCCCTGCTGCTGCAGCATGCTGCGCAGCAGCATCCGGTCCGTCGGATTGTCTTCCGCCACCAGCACCCGTCTGCGGCTCTCCATGGCCGGCCTCAGTCTATCTCAAAGAGTTGCCCGAAATTGGCCACTTGCAGCACGTTGCGCACATCCGGACTGCAGTTGACGATGCGAATGCTGGCCTTATCACCGCCGGCATGATCTCGAAGCAGCAGCAGCATGCCAAGCGCAGAGCTGTCCAGATAGACCGTCTGGCGCAAATCCACAATGTAGGCCGTACAGCCGTCCCCGGCCTGTTCATAGCTGTCCCGAAAGTCCTGGTGGACCTGGTGGTCAAAGCGGCCCTGGATGCTGATGACCAGCTGGGTGCCGTCCGCGGATTGCTGTGCACTGACGTTCATGCCTGGCTCTGTACCTGACTCCTCCAAGAGCATAGTCCAGCTGCCATATTTCGCCGGTCCCGGTCTAATCTTCTGTCCAGGGTTGGCAGCCGGCAGATTCCGTCATGAGCCCAATCTCTGTATCCTCAGCCGGCATCCAACGCGCTGCTGGACCAGGTCTGGTGCCGCACCCCAAAACCCGATAAGAACCGTCGCCCATGCTGCAAGACCTTGCCGACCTCTACGGCCATCTGTTCGGCCCCCTGCGCCTGTTCTCCAGCCACCTGTTTCTGGCCGGCTTCAGCGGCGCCGCTGGGGTGCTGCTCAGCTTCTACCTGCTGCCCAGATACTGGCACTTGCTGCCCAGGGACCAGGGCCGGGCCTATGCGGTGGATGCGGAGAAGAGCATTGGCAAGCCCATGGGCGCCGGGCTGATCTTTGTCCCGGTGTTTTTGCTGGTGGCCATGCTGGTGGTACCCTTGCGCTGGCCCTTTCTGCTGGTGCTGGCCTGCATCCTGGTAAGCATGCTGGTGGGCTTTTTCGACGATAAGGTCAAGGGTGGTTTCAGCGAATATCTGCTGGGGGCCTTCGACCTGGTAGTGAGCGTGCTGGCCGCCATTGCGGTTTGTCAGTGGCTGCCCTTCGAACTCTGGCTGCCGCTGCTGAAGACGCCCTGGGTGATTCCAGCTTGGCTGTTTGTTGTCGGCGGTACCGTCCTGATCTGGGTCACCATCAATGCTACCAATGCCACGGATGGCGTGGATGGGCTCTCAGGCAGCCTGTCAGCGATTGCCCTGGTGTCGCTGGGAGCCATCCTTTATGGCATCGTTGGCCACCAGCAGATTGCCGCCTACCTGCTGGTGCCCCACTACCCAGCCGCTTCCGATTGGTCATTGCTGGCATTCGCCATGGTGGGCTGTATCGCCGCCTACCTCTGGTACAACTGCAGCCCCAGCCTGGTGCTGATGGGTGATGCCGGTTCACGCCCCTTGGGCTTATTGCTGGGGGTGCTGGTGCTGGCCAGCGGCAACCCGTTTCTGGTCATCGTGGTGGCCGGCGTGGTGCTGGTCAATGGCGGCACCGGCCTGCTTAAAGTGGCTCTGCTGCGCTTTTTCCGCATCCCCATCTTCCGCAATGTGCGTTATCCCTTGCACGATCACGTACGCCACAAATTGGGCTGGTCCAATACCCAGGTCATGGTGCGTTTCATGCTGCTACAGGCCGTGGGCACCCCGTTGCTACTGATCTTGCTGCTGAAACTACGTTGATATTACACAGTAAAATCAGCGTGATTGTCTGACACAAGGTTCAGGTTTGCGCTGAGCCCAACTAGAATGCATCGCTCGACTTGCCACGGCATCTGAATAAATTCTTGAAAATCAAGAGGTTATTCACATGCCCGGCCAATCAGCCGATGAGGACGAGCATGCATAAGCCGCTGCCCCGGGATGCGGAGACCCGCAGCTTTAACTTTCGCCACCCCCAGGTCACGGACGGCCTGCGCATCTGGCGCCTGGTCCGGGATGCCGGCACCCTGGATCTCAACTCCACCTATGCCTATCTGATCCTGTGTCGGGATTTCGCCGCTACCTGCCTCCTGGCAGAGCAGAGCGACCGCCTGCTGGGCTTTGTCACGGCCTATCGGCCACCTCGACAGCCCGAGCAGCTTTTTATCTGGCAGATCGGTGTGGCCCCTGAGGCCCGCGGCCAGGGCTTGGCAAGCCGGCTCTTGGAAGCGCTGCTGGCGAGCCAGGCCTGTGCTGGCGTCAGCTGCCTGATCACCAATGTCACTCCCTCCAACCAAGCCTCACGGGCGCTGTTCACACGCTTGGCACGGCGCCTGTCGGCACCGCTACAGGAGGATGCGGGATTTACCGGGGCGCTGTTCCCGGAACCGGCGCATGAACCAGAGCGACTGCTGCAGATCGGCCCCTTTGACCTTACCACCCTGACACCCGGCTGAGACCGGCAGCCATGCCCTGGCGCTGACCCGGGCAGCAACCATCAACCTCAGGTATCTGAGAACGGGAAAGCAACCATGAGAATATTCGAAGAAATGGAATCTGAAGTACGCGGCTATGTGCGGTCGTTTCCGGCCATTTTTGATGTCGCCCGGGGCGCGGAATTGTTCGATGAACAAGGCAACCGCTACATAGATTTCTTTGCCGGCGCTGGCACCGTGAATTACGGCCACAACAATCCGCTGCTCAAGGAAGCCATGCTGGCGTATATCGAACGCGACGGCATTCTGCATGGACTGGACAAAGCCACCATCGCCAAGCGGGCATTTCTGCAAAAATTCCGCGACAGCATTTTGGCACCGCGCAACCTGAATTATAAAGTCCAGTTCACCGGCCCCACCGGTACCAATGCGGTGGAAACCGCATTGAAACTGGCCCGCATGGTGAAGCGCCGGTCCAACGTGATTAGTTTCACCAACGGCTATCATGGTCTCACCATGGGCGCACTGGCCGTCACTGGCAATTATTTTTACCGTGATGAGTCTTACGGCGCTCGCAGCAACGCCGCGTTCATGCCCTACGATGGCTTTCTCGGCCCCGAAATAAACACCATCAGCGTGCTCCGCCGCTATCTCGAGGATGGCAGCAGCGGCGTGGATATTCCCGCCGCCATCATCCTGGAGACGGTGCAAGGCGAAGGTGGGGTTAACGTGGCCAGTATCAGTTGGTTACAGGAACTGGAAGCCTTATGCCGAGAGTTCGACATCCTGCTCATCGTCGATGACATCCAGGTGGGTAATGGCCGCACCGGCACATTTTTCAGTTTTGAACGCGCCGGTATCCATCCAGATATGGTGACCTTATCCAAGTCCATCGGTGGCGGCCTGCCCATGGCCATGCTCTTGATGCGCCCAGAACTGGACCAATGGCAACCCGGTGAACACACGGGCACCTTCCGCGGCAATAACCTGGCGTTTATTGCCGCAGAACGCGCGCTGACCTACTGGGATAACGATGACCTGGCCAATGCTGTCACCTATAAAGGCGATATCCTGGCGCAGGAACTACAGCACCTGGTTGAGAAATATCCGGAGCTGGATGCCAGCGTGCGCGGACTGGGCATGATCCGGGGCCTGAAGTTGCCTCAGGCGGGTGTCGCCAAGGAAGCCTCCAAAGCTGCCTTTGAACGCGGCTTGGTCATAGAAACCGCAGGCGCCAATGATGACGTGCTGAAATTTCTGCCGCCGCTGGTCATCGAGGAGGAGTTGTTACGGGAAGGATTGCAGATCGTCGATGAAGCACTGGCCAGCTTGGTGGAGCGGCGGCAGAAAGTACTGACGGGAGAAGAGTTGTGATTGTACGTCGACTGCAGGACATTCTTGGCACGGATCGAGACATCCATGCCAACAACGGCCACTGGGCCAGCAGGCGGCTACTACTGAAGCAGGAT
>JBJHDG010000017.1:0-15792 GCA_050486425.1 Pseudomonadales bacterium
GCCCTGGCCTGCCGTCATCTAGCGGCGGGTACGCTCATGCCCAGCCTCAGCGCTGAAGCCTGCACGCAACTGCTGGCGCATCCCTGGCCGGGCAATGTGCGGGAATTGGAGAACGTGATGCAACGTGCCCTGGTGCTGGCAGAAGGCGGTGAAATCACCCCGGCCGCGCTGGTGCTGGAAACCTTTACGGATGCTGCCCGGCTTGCTGCCGTGGCAGATGGCACGGATGCCGCCAACAGTCTGGATGAGGCGCAGCCGCAAGCTGCCGCTGGCTTGGATGCCAGTTTGAAGTGCCATGAAGGTGAACTCATCCTGCGGGCGCTGGCGGCCACGGATGGCCGTCGCAACCAGGCTGCGGCGCGCCTGGGCATCAGCCCGCGCACACTCAGATACAAACTGGCCCGGCTGCGTGAGCTGGGTCTGGCAGTGCCCTGAGCCTGAAGGAACATCGGGAGTAAGGCGATGAGCGATATACAGATTCAGCAGGTGATCAGTCAGATGCGGGCGCTGTCCGCACGTGCTGCCGTATTGCCGAATGCGACTGAACAACTGGCCCGGGGGCAACAAGCCCAGGGCGCACAATTTTCCAATCTGCTGGCGCAGTCGCTGCAGCAGGTGAGTCAAGCGCAGCAACAGGCCAGCACCCTGGCCACCCGTTTTGAGCAGGGCGCACCTGAGGTGTCACTGGCAGATGTGATGTTGTCCCAGCAAAAAGCCAGTTTGCAGTTTGAGGCAGTCACCCAGGTGCGTAATCGCCTGGTGGCTGCCTATCAGGAAATCATGAACATGCAGGTGTAGTGAAACAGCCTTTAACCAGCTAACGGATGCATAGCCATGGCGGAAAATCTGCCACAACTGATGACCAGACAGATCACCGGCTTCACCGACATGCCGGCACAGCGGCAGCTGGGGCTGCTGATGAGCCTGGCGTTGGTGGTGGTGTTTGCCATTGCCTTGGGTAGCTGGGCGTTCAAACCCAGTTATCAGGTGCTACTGCCGGGCATGAGCGAAAAGGACAAGGCCCAGGCGATGACGGTGCTGGCGCGACAAGGTATTGCCCACAAGCTCGACAGCAACAGCGGCATGCTGATGGTGCCGGCCACCAAAGTGCATGAAGCGCGTTTGCATCTGGCCACCGAAGGTTTGCCACGGGCGGAAAGCAGCGGTTTTGAACTGCTGGATCAGGATCAGGGTATAGGCACCAGCCGCTTGCAGGAAACCGCACGCTATCAACGTGCCCTGGAAGGTGAGCTGGCACGTTCCATCATGACCATCAATACCGTGGATTCGGCCCGGGTGCATTTGGCGCTGCCACGGCAAACGGTATTTTTGCGCGATCGCGTGCAGCCTTCCGCATCGGTGCTGGTGAATTTGCATCCTGGGCGCACCCTGGATGATGTGCAGATTGCCGGCATCGTGCATATGGTGGCATCCAGTGTGCCGGAGCTGCTGGCCGAGCGGGTCACGGTGCTGGATCAGCGTGGTCGGCTGCTGAGTCAGAACACCGAAAACGGCACCGGCACTGGCAATGGTCTGGCCACTTGGCAACTGGATTACACCAGACGCCTGGAAGAACTCTATCGGGCGCGTATCGAAGACATTCTCTCACCTATGGTGGGCACCCATGGGCTGCGCGCCCAGGTCACTGCGGATGTGGACTTCACCCAGGTGGAGAGTACGCAGGAAATCTTTGATAACGAACGGCAAGTGCTGCGTAGCGAACAGCTCAGCGAAGATCAATCCATCGGCAGTGCGCTGGGCGGGGTACCTGGTGCGTTGAGCAATCAGCCCCCGGGCGCCGGCGTTGCCCAGCTGGGCCAGGTGGCCGCCACCGGTCAGGGTGTGTTGCTGGATGAAACCGAAGCCACCACGGACACCAGACCCGTCAACAGATCCACCCGCAGCACGCGTAATTTCGAAGTGGATCGCACCATCAGTCACATCCGTCAGGCACCGGCGAGTTTGCGGCGTTTGAGTGTGGCGGTGGTGGTGGATCATCGCGATGCCATTGGCGCCGAAGGTCAGCGTGTCCGTGAGCCGCGGGATGAAGCCGAGCTTAACTATATGCGCGCTCTGGTGATGGAAGCGGTGGGTTTCAGTGAAGACCGGGGCGACCGGGTAAATCTGGTAAACGCCTCGTTCCTGGACATGATGGAGGTCGGCGAGCCCTTGGCCGGCCCAGCACTTTGGGAACAGGCTTGGGTGCGAGATTTGGCCAAGCAAATTCTGGGCGGCATCGGGCTGCTGCTGCTGTTCCTGTTTATCGGCCGGCCGGTACTGCGCAGCCTGACAGGGCCCATGCGAGTCGCTTACCCGGCGGGCGCCGGTCGTCTACCGGGCGCGCAAGCCGGCCTGCTGGAGCGCATGCCGGGTATGGATCCGGCGCAGCTGCCCGGACCTGCAGGTGGACACAATTTGGAAGAAGGATTGAACCGGGCGCGTAATGTGGCGCAGGAGGATCCGGCAGTGGTGGCCCAGGTGATGCGCCAGTGGATGGGACGCGATGAGCAGTAACAAAAAGATTGATCTGATCCCGCTGTCCGGCTCACAACGGGCCGCAGTGTTTTTGATGACCATTGGCGAAGAGCTGGCTTCCAAAGTTCTGAAACACATGGGGCCCAAGGAAGTGCAGCGTATCGGTACCGCCATGGCGGCCCTACCATCGGTGACCCGATCCCAGCTTACTGACGTGGTGGAGGACTTTGCCACTGTCGTCCAGGATCAAACCTCCATCGGCGTTGCCAACGAAGAGTACCTGCGCAAGGTGCTGGTGCAGGCGCTGGGAGAGGACAGAGCCAGCAGTCTGATTGATCGTATTCTGATTGGTGGTAATTCCAAGGGTTTGGAATCCTTGAAGTGGATGGATGGCCGCTCCATTGCCGAGATGATTCGCATGGAACATCCGCAGATCATCGCCATCGTGGTGTCTTATCTTGATACCGATCATGCGGCGGAGGTGCTGAGTTTTCTGCCGGATCGTGTGCGCACCGAAGTGATCATGCGCATTGCCTCGCTGGAAACCATCCATCCCACGGCGCTACAGGAACTGGATGAGGTGTTGGAGCGGCAGTTTGCCGGCAACAACACCACCAAGTCCTCGGTGGTGGGGGGCTTGAAGCGTGCCGCTGACATCATGAACCTGTTCGATTCCTCCACCGAATCTGCGGTGATGGAAGCCATCAAGAGCCAGGATGAAGGCATGGGCGTGCGCATTCAGGAACTGATGTTCACCTTCGACAACTTGCTGGATTTGGACGATCGTGCTGTGCAGCGATTGCTGCGCGAAATTACCAGCGAACAGTTGGTGGTGGCGCTCAAGGGCGCGCCGGCGGAAATCAAGGCGCTGCTGTTGAAAAACATGTCCAAGCGGGCGGCAGAAGCCCTGGAAGAAGATTTGGAAGTGCGCGGTCCTATGCGCGTATCCGAAGTGGATGCCGCGCAGAAAGAAATTGTGGCCGTGGTGCGGCGCCTGGCCGACGAGGGCGAGATAGCCCTGGGCGGCAAGGGAGGCGACGAGTATGTCTGATGCCGACGCCACAGATGTGCAACGCTGGCAGGCCCCCAGTATGGATGCCGCGGGGGCCCGTAGCGGCGGCAATCTGATGACGGCAGGCCGCTTGGCCGATGTGGAGTCCCAGGCCCGTGCGGAAGGCATTCGGCAGGGTATCGAGGAAGGGCGGCAGCAGGGGCTGGCACTGCGGCAAAAAGAAGTGCGCAGCCTGCAACAAATCCTGAACAGTCTAAGCCCCCAGGTGCAGATATTGGATGAAGCCTTGCTGGAACAGTTGGCAGCGCTGGTGCTGGCCATTGCGCGCCAGTTCATCCGTCGCGAATTACGCCAGCAACCTGGTGAGATCGTGCGCGTGGTACGTGATTGCCTGGCCGCCCTGCCGGCGGCGGAATCCCGTATTCGCCTGTTTCTGCACCCAGAGGATGTGGCCTTGGTAAAAGAGGCCATGCATCCGGAAGCCATGGAGCGGCCTTGGCAATTGATCGAGGATCCCAGTCAGATGCGCGGTGGCGCGCGCCTGGAAACCGACAGTTCCACCGTGGATGCCAGCGTGGAAACCCGCTTGAATGCCATCGCGGCGGAACTGCTGGGTGATGAACGGGAGGGCGTCTGATGACGACCTTGCAGCAACGGCATGCCCGTATTGCCGAGCGCGTTGCGCTCTGGCAACAGCGCCTGGTCAAGCCCATGCCCATGGTGGCAGAGGGACGTTTGGTGCGCATGGTGGGTATGACCTTGGAAGCCGTGGGCTGTGAAGTGCCCGTGGGTGGTCGCTGCCGCATCCTCAGCCGCGGTCAGCCGCCCATGGAAGCCGAAGCCGTGGGCTTTGCCGGTGATCGCGTGTATCTGATGCCGGTGGGCAGCATTGAAGGCTTGAAACCCAATGCCCGGGTGATTCCCACTGATCATGCGCAGATGCTGCCGGTCGGTGCTGCGTTGTTGGGACGGGTGGTGAATCCGCTCGGTCAACCTCTGGATGGCAAACCTTTGCAATGTGCCGATGTGACGCCTTTGACCGGGCAGCCGCTGAATCCGCTGGGGCGCGATCCGGTACGCAAGCCATTGGATGTGGGTGTGCGCAGCATCAATGCGCTGCTCACCATTGGTCGGGGTCAACGCATGGGTCTGTTTGCAGGTTCCGGCGTGGGTAAATCCGTGCTGCTGGGCATGATGGCCAAGCATACCCAGGCCGATGTGATCGTGGTGGGGCTGATTGGCGAACGTGGCCGGGAAGTGAACGAATTTGTGCGTGAAATTCTGGGTCCGCGGGGCTTGGCGCGTTCGGTGGTGGTGGTATCGCCGGCGGATGCGCCGCCGCTGATGCGATTGCAGGGTGGCATGGCCGCCACCGCAGTGGCGGAATACTTTCGTGATCAGGGCAAGCATGTGCTGCTGTTGATGGATTCCCTGACCCGTTTTGCTCAGGCGCAGCGGGAGATTGGTTTGGCCATTGGCGAACCTCCGGTGACACGTGGCTATACGCCTTCGGTCTTTGCCAAGTTGCCACAGTTGCTGGAACGGGCGGGCAACGCCGATAAGGGGCGTGGTTCCATTACCGGCATCTACACCGTACTCACCGAAGGCGATGACAGTCAGGATCCGGTGGCGGACTCTGCGCGTGCGGTGCTGGATGGTCATATCGTGCTGTCGCGACGCATTGCCGAGCGTGGCCGTTATCCCGCCGTGGATATCGAAGCTTCCATCAGCCGGGTCATGAATCCCATGGTCAGCGCCGAACATCGGCAGTTGGCGCAGCAGTTCCGGGAAATCTATGCCCATTACGAACAGCATCGGGATCTCATTAACGTGGGTGCCTACAAGCGCGGCTCGGATCCAACCCTGGATCGGGCCATTGCCCTGTATCCCAGTCTGGATGCCTTTTTGGCTCAGGCCGATGCGGAAAAACATGATTTCGCGCAGAGCGTTGCGGCGTTAAAGCAACTGCTGCCGAAAGTGGACGCAGTCGATTAATCAGTCAGGAGAGGGATGCTCGATGGACAGCAATTGGGATGGCTTGAAGGCAGCGCTGCGCATGGCGGCGGAAGATGAACGCAAAGCCGGGGAGGTGCTCAGCGCCGCCCAGGCACGGCTCACCGCGGAAGAAAAGCAGGCGCAGACACTGGAGCAATATGCCGCTGAGTATCGCCAGCGGCCACAGCAGGCTGATGCCACCGGCTTACGGCAGCTCAGCAACGCGCGCACCTTTATGAATCAGTTGGAGCAGTCCTGTCGGGCCCAGCAGCAGGTGTTGGAGGCGCGGCGGCGGGATCTGGAAGCGGCGCGCGCCCATTGGGTGGCTGCCAGGATGAAACGGGAAGGGATGGAGAAAGTATTGCAGCAGCGCGTTGCGGTCGCCACGCGCCAAGCCGAAAAGCGCGCCCAGCAACTGATCGACGATCAGGCCGGCCGTTTACGGTCTCCTGCGATCTAGCAACCTGGCGCGGCCGGCGGGTACGCGGCTGACGTACCCGCAGTGCCCGGTTGGTCAGACCGGCGGCGACCCAGGGTTGGCGGTTGTTGCCAACACCCTGCATTGGGCTGCCATTGCCGGTTGTTACCGATTCGGCAGCAGCCTGCGCTTCAGCAGCAGCTTGCGCCAGCGCAGCTTGGGCTGCCGCCATTTCGACCTTGGCACGCTCGACCTCAGCCTTGGCGCCCTCAGTCTCCGCCTTCGCACTTTCAGCCTCAGCTTGAACAGCATCGACAGTTGCACTCAGGGCGCTGATTTGCGCCTCCCGCGCTGCCAGGTTCATTTGTGCCTGTGCCAACAGCCCTGCATGTTCGCTCACCTGTTGTTTCATGCCCTCCAAGACACCGCTCTGTGCGTCCGCGCGCTGTTTGGCTTCAGCAAGCTCAGTCTGTAATGCGCGCACCTGCTGTTGTGCCGCAGCCAGGGCTTGCCGCTGGGCCTGAATCTCGGCATCGGTCTGGGTTTGTGCCTGGGCGAGCTGCGTCTGCAATGCGGCCAGTTGTTGCTGATCCGCTTTGGCCCGGGCGCTGGCCTGTTGCTGGGCCTCCAGGAGCGCCTGCTCGGTTTGGCTGAGCGCCTGGCGGAGGCCGGCCTCGGCTTGGGTGATGCGTTCCAAATCCGTGGCGCGTTGCTGCAACAGCGTGCGCAACTCGGCCTGGTCGTGCTGGCTGTTGTGCAGCTCCTGGCGCAGATCACGCTGGGATTTATCCGCATCCGCCAACGCTTGTTCCAGGGCGCGGGATTGCTGGGCCAGCTGGGCCAGATCGGCTTCCAGACTCTGGATGCGGAAATCCTTGTCCGCCAGGTTGTTCTGCCAGGTCGCCTTGGCCTGGGCCAGGGCGCGTTCGTGGGCGTCCTGAGCCTGCGCTTTGGATTGCTCCGCCTGCGCCAGGGCTTGCTGGGCACGGTTCAGGGCGATGGCCTGTTCGGCCAACTGATCACCCTGTTTGGCCACCTCATCCCGTAGCTGGCTGCGTTCCTCGCTGAGCTGGGCGCGGTGCGCCTGCAATTCGTGCAATTGGGTTTGCAGGGAGGTCCGTAGCTCTTCCGCCGCCAGTAGCTTGCCAGCCTGGTCGGCCAGTTGTGCACCCAGCTGCGTGGCGTGGGTTTCGGCACGCTTGAGTTGTCCAGCCAGGCGGGTGGCTTCTGCCAGGTGCTCCTGTACCTTGCTGTCCTTGGCTTTCAGGCTGGCCACCAGCTCGGGGAGCTGTTTGCGGTAGTTGGCAATGGTCGTCTTCAGATCGCGATTGGAATCGCTGCGTTTTTTGGCGATGTCTTCCAGGGCAGTGCGCTGGCTGATTTCATCCTGCAGCTGTTGTTGCAGTGCATGGAGCTGGTTTTGATGGGTTTCAGCGGCAGCGGTGAGGCGGCCATTCTGCGCTTCCAGCGCGTCGATCTGCTGTTGCAGGGTCTGGGTAGAGGCCGCGCCCTCCGGGTTCAGGAGCTTTTCCTCCAGCTCCGCGATGCGGTCATCGCGTTGGATGATGCCCGCCTTGATGGCCTCGTAGCGGCCTTCCAGGGCTTTGTATTTCGCCACCAGTTCCGGGTCTGCCGCCTCAGCGCCGGCACCGTCCGCGCCGATGCCTTCCACATCATCCAGCAGCATCCCGTCCTGAATGCCGGGGCCGGCCTTGAGCAGCTGCAGTTCGGAATTCAGGCTGCGGAGATCCCGGTCGCGGCGGAATATTTCCTGGTCTTTTTGCTGCAGCTGGGTGGTGAGGTCGGTGATCTGATCCTTGTGTTTCTGGACAGCCTGCTCCAGGGCGCCTATGCGCTGGTCCCGGTTGCGCAGGCCGGTCTCCAGCTGTGGGATGGCGCCCTTGGCTTCAAACAGCGCCCGGCGCGCTTCGGCCTCTTTGCCTCTGCCGGCCAAGGTCTTGATCTGCCAACCAAAAAACAGCCCGGCCAGGGCAGCCACGCCCAGCAGCACCAGTACCAGGGGGGAGAGCGATAATAAGTCAGTCATGGACGCGGCAAACCCGGGATCTCAGCCTGTCAACTATGGGTGAAGTATGGCCTTTTTCAGTTAGCTATGTCTCATTGGCGGCCATCCTTGGGGATCCACCCGCAGCTGGGGCAGACCCCTGCTAGAATGCCGCGTCCGCACCCGGAATTGCCAGCCCTATGAATCTGACGCACGCCCAGCAGCCTCTATCCTGGCGGCAACGCCTGTATGCCTGGATCGAAAGCCCGGGACCCCGCAACCTGATCGTTGCCTTGATCCTGATCAACGCCATTGTGCTGGGACTGCAAACCTCCGTGCGTATGCAGGCCCTGATCGGCGGTCCCATGGCGCTCCTGAATCAGCTGGTGGTACTGATCTTCGTGCTGGAGGTGGGGCTGAAACTGGTGGCGCTGGGGCCCAGGTTCTTCCGTGATGGTTGGAATATCTTCGATTTTCTGGTGGTCGCCATCTCCTTGGTGCCGGATAGCGGCGGGTTGAGCGTACTGCGTGCCCTGCGCATTCTGCGGGTGCTGCGACTGCTCTCCACGGTGCGCTCGTTGCGGGTGGTGATCGAATCCCTGCTCAAGGCTATTCCGGGAATTGGCTGGATCGCACTGCTGCTGTTACTGGTGTTCTATGTCTTTGCCGTCATGGGCACTGAACTGTTTGGCGCGAGCTTCCCGCAGTTTTTTGGGCATGTGGGTGCGAGCATGTACAGCCTGTTCCAGATCATGACGCTGGAGAGTTGGTCCATGGGGATTGCACGCCCGGTGATCGCCGAATATCCCTGGGCCTGGCTGTACTTTATTACCTTTATTCTGCTTTCCAGCTTCACCGTGTTGAATCTCTTTATCGGCATCATCGTCAGTACCATGCAGGAACTGCATTGGGTTGAGGAAGAGGCCAAGCGGGAGGAATCCGAAAGCCGGGCGCACGCCGAACGCGAGGAGATGCGGCGCATGATCACGGAGATTCATGCCAAACTGGAGCGCATGGAGCAGCGCGATGCCTGAGTCTGGTGCCGGCGGGTACCCGCTGGCACCATGCCATGATCGCCACCACAGGAGCCGGATCATGCAGCCGCTACCTCACCATTATCAGGCCAGCGCGCAGATGGATGCCGAGGTTGGGCCGGTCAGCGTCAATGCGCCTGGCCTGCCCACGTTGTTCACCCATGCGCCAGCGGAATATGGCGGCCCCGGTGATCACTGGTCACCGGAGACCTTGCTCATGGCCGCAGTGGTCGACTGCTACTGCCTGAGCTTTCGCGCCATCGCCCGGGCATCACAACTGAACTGGCAGCGCCTGCACACGGAGGTGACCGGCACCCTGGATAAGGTGGAGCGGGTGGTGCGCTTTACCAGTTTGCAGCTGACGGTGGTGGTGCAGGTCAGCAAGGACGCCGCCGCCCTGGCGGAGAAGGTGATGCAAAAAGCCAAGGACAGTTGCCTGGTGAGCAATTCATTGGTGGCGCCGGTGCAGCTGAACGCCCGCTGTGAATACCTGGATTGAGCCCACGGCAGCATCTCTGCCGAAGCGGCGCTCGCAGCGACCACCTTTTGCCAATGCATTGTTCTTCCCCGCTGCGAGCCTTTACGGCGCGCTGATTATTCCCGTCTGGGTGCTGGGCCTGCTCGGCCCTGCGCCTGTGTTGCCGGGCCTGGCCGGGTCACTGGGTCATGCCCATGAAATGTTGTTTGGCTATGCCCTGGCGGTGGTGGTGGGCTACCTGCTGGGGCCGCAGCCGGCCCTGGTGACCTTGTCGCTGCTGGCCAGTTGGGTGCTGGCACGGCTGGGGTTTCTGCTGGCGCCTGGCACCTGGCTGGCGTGGCTACCGGCGTTGCTGTTCGCAGTTGGTGCCGCATGGCGGGTGGTGCCCAGGTTCAGTTTGGCGGCCAAGCAGTGGCGCAATAAAACCCTGGCGCCCCTGGTGGCAGCGCTGGCCAGCAGCAGCATCCTGGCCGCGGTCTGGATCGGCAGCGGCTGGGTGGATACCGAGCCGCAGCGGGCGCTGTTGCTACTGATGCAGCTGCTGCTGGCCATGCTGATGTTCTTTATGGGCGGGCGCATTATCGCGCCGGCGGTGGCTGGCCATGTTCTGCGGCAAGGCCGACCGGCAACCGCGCGGGTACAGCCAGCGCTGGAAGCACTGGGGCTGCTGGGTTTTTTGCTGGCGCTGTTGCTGACATTGCTGCTGCAGCCGCCGTTCACGCCGGCAGTGATTGCCGCCATGCTCACACCTGCCTTGGCTGCATTGCTGTTGAGCCTGGGGCTGCTGGTTGCGCTGCGTTTGCTGCGCTGGCAGCTCTGGTTGTGCGTCGGGCGTGCGGATCTGCTGCTGCTGGGCTTGGGTTATCTCTGGTTGGTGGCAGGGCTGCTGCTTACCGGCCTGGCCATGTTGCTGTCCTGGCCGACGGCGGTGGGTGCCCATGCGCTGATGATGGGCGCCATGGGCAGCCTTACGCTGATCGTGATGGCGCGCACCCGGTTGCTGTATCGATTCCGTGATGCCAACGCCAGCGCACTGGTGCTGCCGGCTGCGCTGCTAATGAGTACGGCGGCAGTAATACGTTTGCTGCTCTACTTTGTCGATTTTCATGGGAATCCCGATGCTTTCGTCTATGGCCTGTTGGTCAGTGCTGGCTGTTGGAGCTTGGCGCAGCTGCTGCTATTGCTGGCGTTACTGCGCACCTGGCGCTGGCGCAGTTGGCTGCCGGATTGAGTAGATCGCATGTGCTCAATGCGCTTATGCCGGCCTCATGTTATGGGCATCCCGTTTCAGCTCATCAATCAGGTCCTGGATTTCCCGCAGATGCGGTTCCTCGGCCCCCAGAATGCGTTGGAACAACTGCTGCTTGAACGCCAATAGATCAATGTTATGCGCCTGTACGGCTTCGGGCACAGCGCTGGCAACAATATCGATCAAGCGCTCGGCAGCGGTGAGGCGACCCCAAAGGTAATCGTTTTCCCGAAAACGGCGCGAGAAGAAGGCGCCGAAATTCCCCAGCTCCACACCTTTGAGAATATCCCGGGCGCCACCACGACGCAGGCTGTTGGCATCATCCACGGCAATGCGATCCACCTTGATTTCTTCCAGCGCATCCAGATCGCGGGATTGCGCCATGGGATAGGTGAGCACATCGTAGTAGGCAAAACCCAGATAGGCGATGATCAGCTCCCGTGCCAGTAGCGCCTGTGGACAGCTTGCTGCGTAGCTGGCCATGCATTCATCCAGGCGACGATCGATACCGGTCAGATCCAGTTGCAGGCTTACCATCTCCAGCAGTGATTTCACTTCATCCAGATTGCCACTGGAAAAATCCACTTCTTCCGGCAGTGCCAGCAGATGCCAGTCCAGCCGCTCGCGCAGGCTTTCCGCGTGCAAATAGAGCTCGGTTTTGAACTCATCCAACCACTTTGCGCTTTGCTGGTTACAGGGCATGCCGGGCTCGGTGTACAGCTCGTTGGTGCGACGGATCAGCAACAGCACACGGCGCAGGCGATGGCGCACATCGAACTTGCGCAGAAATGAAATCCAGGCCACCTCATCGCCCCATTGGGAATCCGAGGCGGCATGGCCCATTGGGATAATGCCCAACTCCGTGGCCCAATCATCGATCAGGGTTTGGGCCTGAGTGCGGTTGGCAAGCCGTGCCACCTTACGGAGCAGATTGGCCATTTCCCGCTGTAGTGAAATCACTTTCAAGCGCGCATAGCCTTCATAGGCGTAGGCGGCATCACCGGCAGCCCGGGCATTGGCAGCCGCACGCAGTTTGCGCAGTCGGTTGGCATCCGGCGCCGTGGTAAGACGCTCACCCAGGGTGTCGGCAATCATGCGCAGCACATTGGGCTTTACCGCGTCCACCACCTGTCGCTGTTGCCGTACCTGCTCATTGAATTGATCGATCCATTCCAGGTCGTCACGGATAGGCTGGTTGCGAGGGATATCGGAGAGCGCGCCTTTGAGTGTTTTGAAAAATCCAGGCACTTCCCGGGCGAACGCGCGCTTGATATCCGGATTGGGCTCCAGATAAACCAGGCGGCGATCAGTTTCTCGATGTGCCACATGGCGCTGAACCGCCTGCAGCGCCAGGGAGATGGGCTTGTTCATCAGCACACTGCCATCGATGAAGGCAGCATCTTCCGGATCCTCGCCAGCGCGGTACAACGCAGCAAACTGATCCTGAATAAAGCGGCTGCGGGTGTGCCAGGGTTTATCGCGTTTTTTTAGCAGTGCGTCCAGCTCCACCAGCCGCGCCGGCGGGAAGGCGCCCGGATAGCTGCTGGTGGCTCTGGCGGCGAAAGCCAGGTCCGGAATCTGGTCTGCACTCATGTCGGTGACGAATTCGCCGGAGTTTCTCTGCTGGTGGCGAAAGTGCAGGATATGCCGGTGTTCACGCTCCTGAATTTCCGGTGGATCGTGCAGTCGGATGGGTTGGCGATTGCCCCAGAAATCCGTGGTGGTGACAAACAGCTCCAGCGGCAGACCCGGTGGTACCAGACTGTTGCCGTTTTCGGTTTCATGACCCAGGGATTCCAGGGCGTCCAGCATCATCTCGCACATCCGGGTGCCGGAAAACGGCGGCTCGAACCAGCGTGAGCGCATGAACAGGGACAGGTTTTTCAGCACGGCTGGATCTTCTTCCGGCAGACCCAGACGGCGTGCCCTGCGCCGCTGCCAGAGCCCAGCCACCCAGAACAGCGGGCGCATATAGAGCTTGCTCCAATTGCTGGCCTTGGCAGCAGGGTCCAGCAACTCGGTGACATCGGCCAGGTTGAGCCAAAAGTCCTTGTGCTTATCCAGTGACAGATCAAAGGCCAGCGCTCTGGCGAGCATGATGCCAGTAATGCCGCCCGCCGATGCACCGGCAATCACATCCACCACAATGCGCAGACTCAGGGTGCCGCCGATCTGCTGTAGCAGTTCAAAGTAGAGGGGTTCGGTATCCAGACGCCGGTGGTTTTCATTGCTCTGGGGCCGGGGCTGATATTTGGCGGTGGCCCGGACATTTTCCGGCAGCGCATGGTAGGCGCGGGAGGCGCGCACCAACTTCAAAATCTCACTGGTGATGCCATACATGTAAACGGCCAGGGATACGCCGCCATAACATACCAGGGCCAGGCGCAACTCCCGTTCCCGGGGCGCGTCACAAGTGTTGGTTGGTTCCATCATCATGCCAAGAAGCTCAACGACCGGCGCGAAATTCGAAATTGTATCTGACGCCGGGGGTATCTACCGGCACGCCATCTTCGATACGTGGTTCATAGGCAAACAGCGCCATCACCCGCACGGCTTCGCGTCTGTAGGCCTGTGCCAGGTTGCTGTCGATGATTTCGATATTCACCGGGCGGCCAGCGGCATTAACGGTGAACTCCAGTAATGCAAAGCCGGTGCGACGGCGATCACCTTGCACTTCGATGGCGGTGGGCAGGATGCGCAGGATGGGTTGCATCTCGGCCGCCGTGATTGGGCTGGTGCCCACCAGCTTGGCGAAGCGCGGCAGGGTTGTCTGAAACAGGTCTTCGTCATCCTGTACGCGGCTCAGTCGCAACAGGCAACGCTGGGTGTGCAGATCCAACCAGAGCGGCAGATCCGCGCTGGCGTCGGCCAGCTGCCCGGCGATGAGCAAATGATGCCGGGCCAGGATCGGGTGGTTATGGTGCAGGGCGATGCAGCCGCGCAGCAGATGCAGATAGACCTGCTCGCCAGCAGGTGTTGTTGCATCAATAGCTTCCAACTGCTGGCGCAGCCATTGCGTTGGGGCACTTGGCACGGGTTCCCAGGCATCTGCATAAGTGCGCCAGAGGATTGCAAGGCTATTTTGCGCCGCGTCTTGCAACTGCACAGCGCGCAGATGCCCTGGGATGATCTGCGTGTCCAGCAGTGCGGGCAATTGGGCACTCAGCGCATCAGCATCCATGGCTGCGTCCAGGAGGCGGATATCCAGGCCGGGAATAGCTAAGCTGCGCAGGAATTGCTCGGTGACCTCCACCTGGGGATGACCAGCGGCCTCCAGTGCGGCACTGAGCTGCAGCGCGGTGAGGCTTGGGGTTGGCGGCGCTTTGTCGGATTCCGGCGCTGGTGCGTGGGAGCTGCATCCGGTGTTCAGGAGCAGGCTCAGCAGCAGGAGTGCGGGGATGGCAGGCAGCGGCCTGGTGCGGTGGGTACGCGCAGTAATCGGCATAAAGACGGTTGCGTCCTGGCAATGAGGGTAGACGCTCCACCATAGTGGCCTTGCCGCCGGAACGCCAGTGGCGGCAAGGCCAGCAGCAACATTGTGACCAGCGTGCTGGGCGATCAGAAGTGCCAGCGCAGGCCGGCCGTGTAGCCGGTCATCTTGACACCCGGCTTGTCCAGAATATGCCGATAGCCGATGCCCAGCCACAGTGACTGGGTGAGCTGTGCATCCAGCCCCAGGCCAAACGACAAGCCCTGTTCGGTGAGGGTTTCGGAGAAGCGCGCAACACCGGGTGCACTTTCTGTCAGGAGAAACTCCGCGCGGCTGTAGCCCACACTGGCATTCACGGTCAACTGTGGTGACAAAGGCAGATCAGTGCGCAGATGCGCACCCAGCAGGGATTCCAGTCGGGTTTCCACCTGGAACGGGCCCCAGGCATCCGCAAAGTCCAGCGTCTCACTGCCGCCCACGCCCAGATCCAATTCCAGCCGCAGCAGTTCGGATAATGGAATGCTGGCGGCCAGGCGCGCGCCTGTGGCGGCAAACGTATTCTGCTCATCCAGTCGCAAACGCCAACCCAGTAAATCCGTGCTAACGGATACGCTGGGGGTGATCGGTGTCAGGGCGTGGCCATGGCTGACGGGGATGACGCTGGCGACGCCCAGGGTGGCCAATATCAGTGTGCAGAGAAGAGTGCGCATGGTTGCTGCTCCGGCTGAGTCTTGTGCCCACTATGGCGCGGCAAAACTGAACCCGGCATGAACCTGCTATAGTCTGCAGCCTTCTTGTTCCTGGGCGGGAGTCTGCATGGTGGGCCGCACCCTCGCGGTAGTAGGGCTGTTGCTGGTGTGGCTGCCGGCACAAAGCCTTGATTTTGAGAAGCACGAAGTGGCCCTGGGGCACCCGGCCAATGGCGATCTGCTGCTGCTGGAAAATCGGTTTCTGGCGGTGGCCGGTCACAGCGCCAGTGCGCGTTGGTTATCGCTGATCAATCTGGCTGACTATCAGGTGCAGTCGGTGGCGTTACCCGCCACAGCGCAGTTTTTTACTCAGGCGCGGTTGGCCGGTGAGGACCAGGCGCAGCTGGTGGTACTGGGCAAGCAGGGCGTGAAAGCCTATCACCCTGAGCAGGGCTGGCGCGTGCTGATCCTGGGCGAAAATCTGTACCGGCAGGCGGACGCCAAGCGGATTCGTGCGCAGGCGTTTGCCCAGGATCTTACGGGAAACGGGTTATCGGACTTTCTACTGCCGGATTTTGATCAGTTCCTGCTGTATCTGGCGCAGCCGGATGGCAGTTTCATCACGCAGCGGTTACCGGTGGCGGCGCAGCTGCGCACCCAGGAAGGTGCGGCCTTGTATGTGCCCCGCAAGGCCCAGTTGCTGGATGCGAATCTGGATGGGCGCAAAGATCTGGCCTTTGTGGTGGACGGGAATTTGCTGGTTTTTTTTGCCGACGCCGAAGGCTTCGCTCCACAACCGCGCCGGCTGCCGCTGGTGCCTGGCCTGACACCGGACCTGGAAGCCGACATTCGTCCCGGCGACGGTGTGGATTATCGCGGCCTCACCATCCGGCGTGTGCAATTGCTGCAGGATTTGAATGGCAATGGTCGGCCGGATCTGGTGGTGCGGGAACAGCAATACGAAGATGCGCTGACGCAGACCGAAAGCTACCTGATCTACTACGCCC
>JBJHDG010000018.1:0-15341 GCA_050486425.1 Pseudomonadales bacterium
ACCAGCCGCTGCCAGCACCAGCGCACCCTGCAGCAGTAGTCCGCGCTCCATCTGCTGAGCGCCATGGCGTGCTGCCGCGTGGGCCACCTCATGGCCCAGCACAGCGGCCAACTCGGCCTCATTGTTCAGCGCCAGAAGCAAACCGCGATTGATGGCGATTTTGCCCCCGGGTAAGGCCCAGGCATTGGGCACGGCGTTATTCAGCACCACGAACTCATAGGGCAGCTCAACGCCGCTGACGCCAGCCACACGCTGCCCCACGCCGCTCACATACGCCTGCAGCAACGGATCGGCACGATAGAGGCCACCCTCCAGCTGCTGCATGGGCGCAAAATGGGTCTGCCCCAAGGCAATTTCCTGCTGTGCGGAGATCAGTCCCAGATTGCGCTGGCCAGTAACGGGGTTCACCACACAACCCGCCAGCAGCATTGACAACAAAACCAGCGGCCATGCCGAACAGGGAGAACAACGGTGGGTCATAGCAGATGCAAATCCTTTTGCCTGGCATTGAGAGCGCCTCTTATAGAGCGCAGGGCTGTTGTCATGCAACTGGGCTATGATAGCTGCCAACAAGAGTATAGGCGTCAACGATGAAATACCTGCATACCATGGTTCGGGTAAGCGACCTGGACGCTGCCCTGGACTTTTACTGCAACAAACTGGGACTGCGCGAACTGCGCCGCCATGACAACCCCCAGGGCAGATACAGTCTGGTTTTTCTGGCCGCGCCGGGCGATGAAACTGCGCAGCTGGAACTCACCTACAATTGGGACCCGGAAGTACTCGGCGGTGGTCGCAACTTCGGTCACCTGGCCTATGCCGTGGAGAATATCTATGAGACCTGCCAGCGCCTGCTGGATCTGGGCGTTATCATCAACCGACCGCCGCGGGATGGCCGCATGGCGTTTGTACGCTCGCCGGATAATATCTCCATCGAGTTGTTGCAGCAGGGACCCGCCTTGCCACCCCAGGCGCCCTGGCAAGACATGCCCAATCAGGGTGAATGGTAAGCAGTGATTCTTTCGGCTACCCAGGTCGCAGCCAAAGTGGTACCTGCGCTATTCCTTTTTGTAGAACATCTGTCATTGTAGCCGGCCAGGATTGCCGGACAGCGAGTCCTCTGTGAGAAAAACCTACATCACTGCCGCCCTGATCAGCCTGTTGGTCGTACTCTGGTTGTCGAGCGGACTGCTGGGCACCAGCAAACCGGAGCCACAACCCAGCCTGGCCACCCAACTTGCGGGCAGTCAAGCCCAGCGTAGTAATGGCCGCCTTACCCAAGTACGGATAGAAACCATTGCGGCCCAGCCTTGGCAGGCCAGCATCAGCGTGCGCGGCCGCACCCAGAACAAGCGCTCACTGGACGTACGGGCGGAAACCAGCGGGCGTCTGCTGGCACGCCCGGTGGAGCGTGGCGCTGCGGTCAAGGCCGGTGACCTGCTCTGTGAGCTGGCGCTGGACGATCGCCAGGCCCGGGTGGAAGAAGCGGCGGCGGCCTTGCAGCAGGCCGACGTGGACTTCAAGGCCAGCCAACAGTTGGCTGCCCGTGGCCTGCAGGCCGAAGCAGCAATTGCTGCGGCGGCCGCACGGCTGGCTGCGGCCCAGGCTGGCTTGCAGCGTGCCGAACTGGAACTGTCTCGCCGCGAGATCCGGGCACCTTTTGCGGGCCTGGTGGAGAGCGTGCATCTGGAAACAGGCGCCTATGTGCAACCCGGCGCCCTCTGCGTGACCCTTGTGGATTTGCATCCCATGCTGCTGGTGGGGCGGGTGCCGGAACGGCTGGTGGAGCAGTTGCAACTGCAGGCCCAGGTGCGCGGACGCCTGCTGGATGGCCGGGAAGTGCAGGGCCGCTTGACCTTTATCGGCGCCACCAGTGACAGCAGTACTCGTACCTTCGCCATTGAAGCGGAAGTGCCCAATCCCGATTACCACCTGCGCAGCGGGCTGACGGCAGAGTTGCGCATTCCGGTGGCGGAACTGCTGGCACATCGGATCGACCCTGCCCTGTTGACCCTGGATGATGCCGGCCGCATCGGCGTCAGAGTGCTGGATCCGCAGGATTTGGTGCAGTTCCAGCCGGTGGATGTCCTGGATGATGCCAACGGCCAGATCTGGGTCACGGGCCTTGCACCCATCACCCGCCTGATCACCGTAGGCCAGGAACTGGTGGTGCCTGGCGAACGCGTGGACCCGCGCCCAGCAGACAGCCTGCGCACACCCACGGCCGCCGGTGCCTAAGCCATGCTCAACCTGATTGACGCGGCCATCAGCCGCAGCAGAACCACCCTGGTGATTCTGGCCATGCTGCTCATTGCGGGGATATTGGCACGCATCAACCTGCCCATTGAGGCCGAACCTCGTATCGAAGTCCCTGTGTTCTTTGTGGCCAGTCCGCACGAGGGCATCTCTCCGGAGGATGCTGAGCGCCTGCTGGTGATGCCGGTTGAAACCGAGCTGCGGGCGGTAAGCGGTGTCAAGGAAATCAGCGCCTATGCCGCCGAAGGCATCGCCCGTGTCGTGGTGGAATTTGAACCCAACATCGATCTGAATCAGGCGCAGTTGGATGTGCGGCAGGCGGTGGATCGCGCCAAACCGTTGCTGCCGTCCACCGCAGAAGAACCCATCGTTCGCGAACAAACGGCTTCCGACTTTCCCATCGTCCAGGTCAATCTGCTGGGCAATGTGCCGGAGCGCGTCCTCTATAACCAAGCCATCCGCATCAAGCGCAAGCTGGAAACCATTACCGATGTGCTGGAAGTGCGCATGAGTGGCCATCGGGAAGAAGTGCTGGAAGCCATTATTGATCCAGCATTACTGGAAACCTATCAGATCACCGCCGACCAAGTGCTCTCCACCTTCAGTCGCAACAATCGACTTATTGCTGCCGGTGGTCTGGACACCCAGGCCGGTCGTTTCCCGGTGAAAGTGCCCAGCATTATCGAGGATGCACGCGACGTTCTGGATCTGCCCATCAAGAGCGACCGGGAAGCGGTGATCACGCTGGTGGATGTTGCCGACATCAGGCGTACCTTCAAGGATCGCACCAGCTATGCCCGGGTCAATGGCCAGCCCGCCATTACCCTGGGCATCGTCAAGCGCGCCAACGCCAACATCATAGATACGGTGGACCAGGTGCAGGCACTGGTGGAATCCATCAGACCCAGCGTGCCCGGCGAAATCAGCATTGTTTATTCCGTCAATCAAGCCCCCTTTGCCTCGCGTCAGGTCACGGAACTGCAGGGCAACATTCTCACGGCACTGGCACTGGTGATGATTCTGGTGGTGGCGGCCCTGGGCCTGCGCAGCGGCCTCATTGTGGGCGCGGCGATTCCGGTGTCATTTTTGATGGCACTGATTCTGCTGTACAGCATCGGGTTTACCTTCAACTTCATGGTCATGTTCGGCATGTTGCTGGGGCTGGGCATGCTGATTGATGGCGCCATCGTGGTCACCGAATATGCCGACCGCAAAATGGCAGAAGGCTTTGACCGCCGCATCGCCTATGGCCTAGCCGCCAAGCGCATGTTCTGGCCGGTAACTGCTTCTACCGCCACTACCCTGGCCGCTTTTCTGCCGCTGATGTTCTGGCCCGGGGTTTCCGGCAAGTTCATGAGCTACCTGCCAGTGACCGTGTTTACCGTGTTGGTGGGTTCGCTGCTGTATGCGCTGGTATTTGGCCCGACCCTGGGTGCCCTGTTCGGCCGTCCCGGCAGCCGTGACCCCGCAGCACTGGCCACCCTGCAAACCCTGGAAGATGGTGATCCCACCCAGTTGCGTGGCCCAACCGGCGCCTATGCCCGCCTGCTGCAGTATTGCACCCGCTATGCGCCGGTTACGGTGGCCCTGACCGTCGCCCTGCTCATGGCAGCATTTATGCTGTATGGGCGCTTTGGCCAGGGCATGATTTTTCTGAACGACGCCGAGCCCAAATTCGCGCAGGTGCTGGTCAAGGCCAGAGGCAACCTGGCCGCAGCCCAGGCCGATACCCTGGTAGGGGAAGCCGAGCAGGAGATCCTGCAGATCCCCGGCATCGAAAATCTGATCACCAATGTGCAGCTGGGCGGCAGTACCCGCCTGGGTTTGGACGTCATCGGCCAACTGTTTCTGGAGCTCTATGACGAGGAATACCGGGCCCTGTCGGCGCGGGAAATCTTCGAGCAGATCCGCAGCTCCACCGCCCACCTGGCCGGTGTCAGCGTGGAGATTCTGGAACTGGAACAAGGCCCTCCCACCGGCAAAGCCGTGCAGGTGGAGTTTCGCGCCAATGATCGCAGTCTGCTGGCGCCGGCATTACTGCGTGTGCGCGAACACATGGAGACTCAGATGCAGGGCCTGCGGGATATCGACGATACCCTGCCACTACCAGGTATTGAATGGGAGTTGCAGGTGGATCGCGCCCAGGCTGCCTTGTTCGGCGTCGATGTCGCCACCGTGGGCGCCGCCGTGCAGCTGGTTACCAACGGCCTGAAAGTAGCGGAGTACCGCCCTGACAACGCCGATGAACCAGTGGATATCCGCGTGCGCTATTCCGACGGCAACCGTGGCTTGCAGGCATTGGCGGACTTGCGGGTGAACAGTCCGCAAGGCCCCATTCCCATCTCCAGCTTTGTGGCCCTAACACCCCAACCCCGGGTGGACACCATCACCAGAAACAATGGTATGCCGGTGAATCTGCTGCGCGCCGATGTCTTGCCCGGCGTATTGGCAGATGCCAAGGTGCGGGAGCTGTCAGCCTGGATTCAAAGCCAGGACTGGGACCCGCAGCTGCTCATCAGATTTCGCGGCGCCGATGAGGAACAACAGGCCTCCATTGCCTTTATCCAGATCGCCTTCAGTCTGTCGCTGCTGTTGATGTTCGTGTTGCTGGTGAGTCAGTTCAACAGCCTGTACCAGGCGCTGTTGATTTTGTTCGCGGTGGTGATGTCCACCGCCGGTGTGCTCTTTGGTTTGCTGATCCTGCGCCAGCCCTTCAGTGCCATCCTCTCGGGTGTCGGCATCGTGGCCCTGGCCGGCATCGTGGTGAACAACAACATCGTACTCATCGACGCCTACAACCACCTGCGCCGGGAACACCCGGAGCTGGACCCGCTGACACTGATCGTGCGCACTGGCGCCCAGCGCCTGCGCCCGGTACTGCTCACCACCACCACCACCATTTTCGGCTTGCTGCCCATGGCCACCAATCTGTCCATCGACCTGTGGAATCGCACCTGGGTCTATGGCGGGCAACTGTCCTCGTTCTGGGTGCCCCTGGCGCAGGCGGTGGTGTTCGGGCTGGCCTTTGCCTCACTGCTGACCCTGGTGGCAACGCCAGCCATGCTGGCGCTGCCACATCATCTGCGCATCGCCAGGGACCGACTGCAAGCCGCCTATAAGCGCAAAACAGGCGTACCAGGGCTGCAGCCGTTACAGGAAGAACGCCAGGAGTAAAAAATGCCCCGGTGACATCAATTGGGGAGGGGAGGGTTGGCGTCACCGGGGCCCTGCCGCCGACACACAAGGGGTGAATGCCGGCATCATGCGCAGAAGCAAGGCATTCGTCATACGCAGTGCACAAAAGTTCCCGGCGTTAGCCGACAACTTTACGCAGGCAGCCTAGCAGATCGCTGGGTGCATTCCCGCTGGAAATCAACGACTGGAACCGGGGACTTGGGTGGCGGCTGGCGGAAGTACGGAATCGGTGCGACTGGGTTGGGTCTTGGGCTGGGTCTTGGGCTGAGTTTGGTGAAGTGGATGATCAGACTTCATCCGACAACTGTACTCGGACAACACTGTAATCATGGCAAAACCGGCGAATAGGAGACCAATGGCATCCAGTGCCGCCGCCCGCTCATACCACTCCGGATGCAGATTGGGTGCCAAGCGAAAGAACCCGGCGAAAAACCAGAACATGGCCAGGGAACTCAGTACCGCAAAAAACCTTGTCAACATCAGGGGCATATCGCGCTTTAAGGTTATCAGTGCCAGGAAGGCCCCACTGGCAAACACACTGGCCCAGAGCAGGCCGTCCGGCTGACCGATCTGCAACAGCGCAAATACAACCAGTACCAGACCCAGTGTCGCGGTAACGTAATGCATAGTTCCTGGCCACCCTTTCAAGTTGACGCCTGCCGCAGCAGGCTGCCATGCGTGACTGCGTACCTTCTGTGGGCCTGGCGAAACTCCAATCCCGGGTACGTCTGCACTGTCGCAAAAAGTTCACACTGTCGCCAATAGTCAACAATCTGCCTGGGCCTGGTCAAGCCTCTGTTACGCAATGTGACGCTAAAAGCTAATTTTTGGGTAATATCAACCCAAATATTGCAATTTTAAGTCTTTTTGGTTATCAAAAATATTTCTATATATAGCGAATCTAGCCAACTCGTGCGGCTTGCCCCCCATCCACGGGCAAGCAGACACCCGTGATGAATCTGGCTTCATCGCTGGCCAGGAACAGGGCCGCGTTGGCCACATCCCAGGCACTGCCCATCTGGGCGCCCAGCGGCACCTGGGCATTGCGTTCCGAAATCAGGCTGTCCCGATCACGCCCCGCCGCCACATAACCCTCGATGGCCATGGGCGTATTCAAGAGCCCCGGCATAATCACATTGGCGCGAATGCCATGACTGGCGTTGCCGATGGCCAGCGACTGGGTATAGGCATTCACCGCTGCCTTGGAGGTTTTGTAGGCCACAATGCCCACAGAACAAACCGCAGCCACCGAGGAAATATTGGTGATCACGCCCGCTCGCTGCGCCCGCATCACCGGCAGCACATGCTTGCAGGTAAACACCACGCTTTTCAGGTTGGTGGCATAAATACGGTCCCAGGCCTGCTCGGTAATACTGCTGGGGCCGGCATCGCCACTACCAATACCCACATTGTTGTGGAGCACATCGACACGGCCGAATTTGGCCATTGCCTGATCGATAATATTTTTGCACTGGGCTTCGTCGCGCACATCGGCTTCCACGCAGCAACCTTCAGCCCCCCGCTCCTGCACCAGGGCCAGGGTTTCCTCGGCGGATGCCAGGCGTCTGTCCACCAGCACCAGCCGCGCGCCTTCTTCGGCAAAGCGCAGCGCCGTGGCACGGCCGTTGCCCATGGCTTCACCCGGCGTCTGCCCGGCACCGACGATAATGGCGACCTTACCTGCCAATCTGCCGCCACTCATTCGAACCCCCGCACACCTTCATCCAGCGGCACACCCAGGCTGTTCAAAGCCATGGATACCAGGTTGTACTGCCCCACCGTAAAGATGATGTCGATCATCTGCTGGGTGTTATAGAACGCCTGCAACCCGGCCCAAGTATTGTCCTGAATACAGGCATAGGTGCGCAGGTCTTCCGCTGCCTGCAGCAACAGGCGATCCTGTGCCGACCAGCTCGCGGCACTGCTGCCCTGCTTCACCGCTGCAATCTCCTCGGCGCTGATACCGGCGCGGCGGGCGATGGCCACATGCTGCCCCCACTCGTACTCGCTGCCGCACAGATAGCCAATGCGCAGAATCAGCAGCTCCCGATCCCGTTCATTGAGGGTGGATTTGCCCATCACATGGTTGGCAAACACGCGCCAGCGCCGCAGCAGCTCCGGATGATGTGCCAGGGTACGGAAAATATTCAGTACCCGCCCCTGACTGGCAAAGGGTGTCAAAGCTTCCTTGGCTTGTGCATCCAGCTGCTCATCCTGCAGCGGTGGCACCCGCAATGTTCTATTGCTCATAAGCTCTCCCAGGCTTGTTATGCTTGTCGGTGAAAAATGCCGAGCGGACTATATACCAGGGAGCGACTGGATAAATCCATGCCAAAGCACCTGCTCATCGTCTATCACAGCCAGACAGGCAATACCCAGGCCATGGCTGAAGCTGTGCACGCCGGGGCAACAGATCCAGCCTTGGCGGGCGCCGTGGTGGTGCGTTTGAAACCAGCAGCGGCAGCCGCTGCCGCAGACTTACTCTGGGCTGATGGCATATTGCTGGGGACGCCGGAAAACTTTGGCTATATGTCCGGTGGCCTGAAGGATTTCTTTGATCGTACTTTCTATCCGGTGGAAGGCAAACTCACTGCCCTGCCCTGTGCCCTCTTTATCAGCGCCGGCAACGATGGCACCGGCGCCATCAATGCCATCCGCCGCATTATTCCGGGCTATCCGCTGCGGGAAGTGCAACCGCCGCTGCTGGCGGTGGGGGCAGTGACTGACGCTGTCCTGGCACGCTGTCGCGAGCTGGGACTGGCGCTGGCAGCCGGTCTGGATGCCGGCATTTTCTGAAGCCGCGGCATCAGCCGGCGGCAGCGCCGAATTTCTTGTACCCGGGCACCAATTGCCGAATCCAGAAGAACCCCAGCAAGCCGATCAGCAGGTTGGCCAGCGCACCGGCAGCAAAGATGCCGCTGTAACCCAACCAGGCACTGCCCAGCCAGGCCAAGGGCAGATAGATCACGAACATGCGCCCAATGGACATCAGTAGTGCCGGCAGTGGTTTGCCCAAGGCAGTAAAGCAGGCAGCGGACACCATGCTGATACCCAGCAAGCCGTAGCTGGCAGGCACGATCAGCAGGAATCTGTATGCCGCCTGGATCACCTGGGCGTCGTCATTGATAAAGGTCAGCAGCGGTCGCCCCAGCAGCACCAGCACCAGGTAGGCCCCCAATCCCCACAGCAGTGAGAAACGGTTCGCCAACAGCAGCGCGCGACGAATCCGCCCATACTGCTGGGCGCCATAGTTCTGGCCCGCCACCGGACTGACACTGGCAGCCAGCGACATCAGCAACATGATGGCCAGCATTTCCACCCGGATGGCAACGCCAAATCCCGCCACCACCTGATAGCCGTAACCGGTGAGCAGCGCGAACACCACGGCCATGGACACCGGCCCAATCAGGTTGGTGGCCATGGCTGGCAAACCAATCCGCAGCACTTCCCGCCAGGTGGCGCGCAGTTGCGCCCAGCTGCCGGGATGGCGCAAAAATCCCCACTGCCCGATCACCCAGATAGCAGCAACAAAAGTAACCACCCGGGACAGCACAAAGGCCCAGGCCGACCCCAGAAAACCCATGCCCTCCCAGGACCCCAACCCGAACATCAGCACAGGTGCAATCAGCACCTGCAGCAAGGCGCTGCTGACCATCAGAATGCCCGCAGTACGGGCATTGCCCAGGGCCCGCAGCATGCTGGTGGCCACCATGGGGATGGCGAACAATGGCAGCCCCAGGTACCAGATATTCATATAGGCCACCACCAGCGCCAGCAGCTCGGCCTCTGCACCCAGCAGCGCGAACATTGATGCGCTGCCCAGCCAACCCAGTACGGCCAACACCGCTACCAGCAGGACCACCAATACCAGGGTGCGCGTACCCAGCAGCAATGTCTGCTCACGCTCTCCGCCACCCAAAGTACGGGCCATAATGGAAGTTGCACCCACGCCCAGCCCCATAGTGAGACTGGAAAACGCCATCACCACCGGAAAGGTCAGGCTTACCGCGGCCAACTCCTTGGCGCCCACCCAGCCCAGGTAGATAGCGTCCACCATGGAGGCCAGGATCATGGAGGAAATACCCAGGAACATGGGTATGGTCAGGCGCACCAGGTGCCCACCCACAGGCCCTTGTGTCAGATCTTCCTGGGATTTGGCAGGTGCTGTGGCAGGATCTGCGGTGCTGGATACGGGATCGGACAATGCACTGGGCCGCTTGCAACTTTGGACGCGCATTGTTATCTGAAACCGTTGCCAACAACAGGGTGGGCTGAAGTTTTGATTATCCGGATCGCACCATGAGTGAGTCTCGTACTGCCCACGAGACTGCAAGCCGCACTGCGCGCATCGTGCAAGCCATTGCAGAAATTCCCGCTGCCGACTGGGATGCCTGCGCCCAGGCCGACGGCAACACCCCACCCAGCCTGCGGCATGGTTTTCTGCGTGCCTTGGAAGAGAGTGGCAGCGTCAGTGCCGCCCAGGGCTGGCAACCACTGCATTTGCTGCTGGAGGATGCCCAGGGTCAGCTACAAGGGCTGCTGCCCATGTACCTGAAATCCCATTCCCAGGGCGAATATGTGTTTGATCATGCCTGGGCAGAAGCCTGGCAGCGCAGCGGTGGACAGTACTACCCCAAGCTGCAGGTCAGCGTGCCCTTTACCCCGGTTACCGGGCCTCGCCTACTGGTACACCCTACTGCCGACGCCGAAGCCACCAGTACCCAGCTGGTGGCCGGCGCCATCGCCTTTGCCGAGCAGCTGCAGGTATCCTCACTGCACTTTACCTTTTTGCCCCAGCCCCAGTGGCAACAGCTGGGTGCGGCCGGACTGCTGCAGCGCACAGACCGCCAGTTCCACTGGCATAACCCCGGCTACCACCACTTTGACGAATTTCTTGCTGCCCTCTCCGCCCGCAAGCGCAAAAACATCAAACGCGAGCGCCGGGATGTCGCCAGTCTGGGTGGTCGTTTCGAGTGGCTCACAGGTGCTGATATCACGGAGGCGCACTGGGATGCCTTCTACCGGTTCTATCTGGATACCAGCAATCGCAAGTGGGGGCGCCCCTACCTGAACCGCCGTTTTTTCAGCTTGCTGGGCGAACAGATGGCGGATGCGCTACTGCTGATCCTGTATCGGCGTGGTGAGCGCTATGTGGCTGGCGCCTTGAATTTACTCGGCGCCGACCGCTTGTATGGGCGCAACTGGGGTTGCAGTGAGGCCCACGACTTCCTGCATTTTGAAACCTGTTATTACCAGGCCATGGAATTCGCCATTGCCAAGGGCTTACGCTGGGTAGAGGCCGGCGCCCAGGGCAGCCACAAGCTGGCGCGGGGTTATCTACCGCACACAACCTACAGTGCGCATTGGCTGGCGGATGCCGGCTTCCGCCAGGCCGTTGCCGACTATCTGCAGGAGGAGCGCAGCCTGGTCCGGGAGGACCTGGCGCTGCTCAATCAGCACAGCCCGTTTCGCGACCCAACACGCAGCCCCCTGCAAGGTTGATCCACCTCAGAGCGCCGCCTGCACCTGACGTAAATGCCGCTGCAGGGCCTGCATGTTGTCCGGCCCCATACGCAGCATCTGTTTCTGCAGCGGATGCAGTGCTTCCAAGGCAGGATCGGCAAAGGTATAGAGCACTGACGGCTGCTCCAACGGAATGGGGCCTGCCACCACCGGCGTAGCCAGCGCCAGGGTCAATGCCTGGCGCAGCGCGGCCAGCGGATCCGGATCCTCGATACCCAGCTCCGCCAGGGCCTGACTCAGCAGCGGCGCCAAGGTGCGCAGCAAGCGCGCCGAGGCGGCAGGATCCGTGGCAGTAACCGTGGTGACAAAGGCGTCGTAGCGCTGGTAGCCGGCAGGATCCAGGCGCAGGAGATCGCCTTCCCGCAGCACCGGGAAAGGCCCACTGGGTGCCAGGTACGTCAGCTGACGCTTGGGTATCTCGCCCTTACGGGCATTGTCCAGCACCACAGCAAAGCGCCGTACCAGTTCATCCCGATCCAGCCATTGTGCCAACAGTGGACCCTCACCCAGGGCCAGCACCTGCTCCCGCACAAAGTCGTCGCTGCTGTTCAGGCCCGGCAGCACAGGTGCGGGCGGCGCCGTCTCCACCTCGGGTTCTGCTACCGGCGGCGCCTCGGACTGCAATACCTCCATGGGCCGGACCACAGGGGCTGGCGTCTCCTCCGGCGCCGGCAGCGGTAGATACTCCGCCTCGACCGGCAACTGCCGGGACTGATACCAGTACCAGCCACCACCCAGCGCCAGTGCCAACACCACCAACGCCACTGTCACCACCAACCATCGCCCTTCCATCTGTGCTGCTCCTGTGAGCCGCCGCGTCGGCGGCGCCCTGTTGCGTGTCCACGGTTGAGTACCCACGCAGGCTATCATGACCTGCCGTGAGTTGCCGCGTCGCCAGTACGCGTCAACAAGTATTCAGCGTCACGGCAAATCCGCTACCATCCCTGGCTCGCCGCCAAAACAACCCAGCTTCAGCATCCGGATATGCCATGCGCCCAACAGCTATCAAAGCCATTCTCAGCCACCAGGTTCCACTGCAAACTGACATTGCCATTGCCGGTTGGGTGCGCAGCAGGCGCACCTCCAAGGGTGGCTTTTCTTTTCTGGAAATCAATGACGGTTCTCATCTGCACAGTCTGCAGGTGGTCACGGATGCCGCGTTGGTCAATTACGAGACCGAGATATTGCAGCTCAGCGTGGGTTGCTCGGTACAGATTCAGGGGTTATTGGTGGCCTCCCAGGGCAAGGGTCAGGACCGGGAGCTGCAGGCGCGTCAGGTGCAGGTGCTAGGCTGGGTGGACGATCCGGAAACCTATCCCATCGCCAAAAAGCAGCACAGCTTTGAGTATTTGCGCACCGTGGCCCACCTGCGCCCCCGCACCAACACCTTTGGTGCCATCACCCGGGTACGCCATGCCATCACCCAGGCCGTGCATAACTATTTTCATCAACAGGGGTTCTTCTGGGTGCACACGCCCATCATCACCGCCAGTGACTGTGAGGGCGCGGGCGAACTCTTTCGGGTCAGCACCCTGGATCTGACCAACCTGCCCCGCACCGACCAGGGCCAGGTGGACTTTCGCCAGGATTTTTTCGGCAAGGAAACCTTTCTGACGGTTTCCGGCCAGCTCAACGTAGAAAGCTACTGCGCGGCCATGAGCAAGGTTTACACCTTCGGCCCCACATTCCGGGCGGAGAATTCCAATACCAGTCGCCATTTGGCGGAATTCTGGATGATCGAACCGGAAGTGGCCTTTGCCGACCTGGCCGCCAACGCAGATCTGGCGGAGGACTTTCTTAAGGCCGTGATTCGGCAAGTGATGGCGCAGTGCCCCGAGGATCTGGCGTTTTTCAACCAACGTATCGACAACAGTCTGCTGGCGCGCTTAACCCACGTGTTAAATACCGGGTTTGTGCGCATGGATTACAGCGAGGCCATCAGCACGCTGGAGCGCGCCGGGCGCAAGTTCGAATTCCCGGTGGCTTGGGGCCTGGATTTGCAATCTGAGCATGAGCGCTATCTGACCGAACATGTAGGGGGGCCCTTGGTGGTCTGCAACTATCCCAAGGACATCAAGGCGTTCTATATGCGCCTGAACGACGACGGCCGCACCGTGGCCGCCATGGACGTGCTGGTGCCAGGTGTAGGTGAAATCATCGGCGGCAGTCAGCGCGAGGAGCGTCTGGATATGCTGGACGCACGCATGGATGCCATGGGCATCGCCGCGGTCAGCGGCGAGGAACCGGAAGGCCTCTGGTGGTATCGGGACCTGCGCCGCTACGGCACAGTGCCCCACGCCGGCTTCGGCCTGGGCCTGGAACGGCTCGTGCTGTATATGACAGGCATGGAAAACATTCGTGATGTGATTCCTTTCCCGCGGGTACCCCACCATGCGCCGTTCTGAGTCCAGGTCCTAGTCGATGTTCCACGCGCTGTACCGGCTGTGGGAATTTATCGGCAAATACAAGCTGCAGCTGCTCATTGGCATCGCGGCGTTTTTCCTGGCCCGGCTGTTCGAAGCCATGATTCCCATGTTCATGCGGGATGGTATCGACCTGATCGCAACCGGTGATGCCAGCGGCATCTGGCTGCCGGTAACCGGCATTCTAGTGGCCGTCTGCATTCGCTACGGCGTGGTCACCTTTGCCCGCATGCAGGTACGCCGCGTGGCGTTCTACGTCTGCTTTGATATGCGCCAACGCCTGTTTACCCAGTTGCAACTGCAAGGGCCGGCTTTTTTTGGGCGCTATAGCGTGGGCGATATGATGACCCGCGCCGTCGCTGACATTCAGATCCTCCAGCGCCTGATTGCCATGGGCACCATCATGATGGTGATCATGGTGTTCGCCACCCTGGTGGGGCTGAGCTTTATGCTCTACCTGTCACCCGCGCTGACGTTGATGATTCTGCCGCCCCTACCCATTGTATTCATCTATGCCTGGCGAGCGTCAAAGCAGATGGGCATCACCTCCCGCATCGTGCAGGAACGACTCTCCGATCTGGCCACCCATGTGCAGGAAAACCTGTCTGGTATTCGCACCATTCAGGCCATGGCTCAGGAAGACAATGAGATTCGCCGCTTTGCTGCCACCAATCAGCAGTACTCCGATGCCTTCTATGCCCAGGCGCAGGTGCAGTCCAGCATGATGGCCTGGATGCCCACCCTGGCCGCAGCCTGCTCCCTGATTATCGTCGGCTATGGTGGCTCGCTGGTGCTGCAGGGCGCCATGAGCGTGGGCACCTTCGCCGCGTTTTTCATGTATGTGAACATGATCGTGCAGCCATTTCGTATGGCCGGCATGATTCTGAACATGTTCCAGCGGGCGGCTGTGGCTTCCGATCGTCTGTTCGAGATTTTTGATTTGCCACCGGAAATCCCCGATCAGCCAGATCCGGCGGCACCACGCAACATCCAGGGCCGCATTGCGCTGCGGGATTTGCACTACCGCTTTCCCCAGGCACCGGCAGATGCCCTGGCTGGCATCCATCTGGACGTTGCGGCCGGAGAACGCATTGCCATCATGGGCCGCGTAGGTGCGGGAAAGTCCACCCTGTTGCGTCTGCTGGTACGCTTGCTGGATCCAGCGCCTGGCAGCATTCAGATCGATGGTCATGATATTCGCAGCTACCCCCTGCGCCAGCTGCGCCAGCAGATCACCCTGGTACCCCAGGATCCATTCCTGTTTGCCGAATCCCTGGGCGCCAATATCACCTATGACGATCCCGGCCGCGCCCTGGATGCGGTTTGGCAGGCCGCAGAAGCCGCCGACCTGCGCACCACCATCGAGAGCTTTCCGAAACAACTGGAGACGCTGATCGGGGAGCGTGGCGTCACCTTATCCGGCGGACAGAAACAGCGCGCCGCCCTGGCGCGGGGCTTGATCCGCGATTCAGCGGTGCTGCTGCTGGATGATTGTTTCTCCAGCGTGGATACGGAAACCGAAGAGCACATACTGTCGTACTTGAAGCAGTTGCGCGCCGGCAAAACCACCATTCTGGTTTCCCATCGGGTTTCCACCGCGCGCCATGCCGACCGCATTCTGGTACTGGATGAGGGTCGCATTGTTGAGCAGGGCACCCACGCACAGCTACTGGCCCAGGCAGGTTTTTATGCCGAACTGGAGCGGATCCAGCGCGAAGGCAATGAAGCCAGCCATCGCGCTGTGGCCAAGAATGCCACCGAGGGCGAAGCATGAGCGATAACCCAGGCAGCGGCGAACGCGATCACGCCATGTTCGATGCCGAACTCAGTGCGCAGGTGCTGAACCTGAAGTTGCTGCGCCGGCTGTTGAACTATTTACGACCTTATCGGGTCACCTTCGCCATCAGTGCCTTGCTGGTACTGATGGCTTCGGCACTGCAGGTG
>JBJHDG010000019.1:0-14818 GCA_050486425.1 Pseudomonadales bacterium
CTTCCCGTCGCACCACCAGGGAATGATACCTGGTGGCTTCGAAGGGATTGGGCAGGCCGGCGAAGACGCCGCCATCGTTGTGGTGAATCAGGGAGGTTTTGCCGTGCATGACCTGGCGTGCCCGCACCACCGCACCGCCAAACACCTGGCCGATGCTTTGATGGCCAAGACAAATGCCCAGCAGCGGGATCTGTGGCCCAAACTCGCGGATCACGTCCATGGAGATACCGGCCTCAGTGGGGGTGCAGGGGCCGGGGGAAATCACGATCATCTCCGGCGCCATGGCCGCAATCTCGGCCAGGCTGATGGCATCGTTTCGATGCACCTCCACCTCGGCACCTAGCTCACACAGGTACTGCACCACGTTGTAGGTGAAGGAGTCGTAGTTGTCGATCATCAGCAGGTTGGGCGGCATAAGACATTGATCTACATGGGGATATTCAGGGAAGTCCGGAGGCGATTATACACGGTGGTGATGCCTTTGGCGCTATCGGTGGCGAAGGGCGCTGGTGCGCCCAGGCCGCCGGCAGGCCGTTGCTGGTTCAGCGGGCTATAAGCTCATGAACGATTGATATTTGCTGTGGCGCTCAGGCTAAACAAGGATATTCAGCTCGACTGCTTAGGAGCCAGTGCCTTGAACATTCAGCAACTGCGTATTGTGCGTGAAACCATGCTGCGCCGATTTAACCTTACCGAGGTCGGCAAGGCCCTGAATACGTCACAGTCTGGGGTCTCCAAGCACATTAAGGACTTTGAAGACGAGCTGGGTGTAGAGCTCTATGTGCGGCGGGGTAAGCGTCTGCTGGCGCTAACCGAGCCTGGACAGGAGGTTGCAGCCATTGCCCAACGCGTGCTGGTTGAGCTTGCCAACATCAAGCTGGTGGGAGAGCGCTATCGCAACGAGGAAATTGGCGTATTAACCATCGCTACCACGCATACCCAAGCCAGGTATGCATTGCCGGACGTCATTGCGGGATTCAAACAACGATACCCAGGGGTTCATCTGCGCCTGCATCAGGCCGGTCCAGCGGAGATCGTGCAGATGCTGTTGGATGGCGAGGCAGATATTGGCATTGCGACTGAAGCCTTAGGTGGCGTGGATGAATTAGCCGCGTTCAGATATCACAGCTGGCACCATGCGCTGGTGGTACCTCTGGACCATCCTTTGGCATCTCGGCAGCAGCTGACGCTTGCTGACATTGTGGCTTTCCCAATTATTACCTACCACGCTGGCTACACAGGTCGGGACCGTCTCGACCAAGCTTTTGCGGCGGCGGCGCTACAGCCAGAAGTTGCGATGTCAGCGCTGGATGCTGATGTCATCAAGACCTATGTAGCACTTGGTCACGGCGTTGGATTGATTGCTGAGATTGCGTTTGATCCCCTGCGGGATACCCACTTGGCCAGGCGCGACTGCGCACACCTATTCGCCGCAAACCATACTCTCATAGCAATCCGCAGGGGGCGTTTGCTGCGCCAATATGCCGCTCATTTCATTGAGCTCTGTGCGCCTCACCTGACTGAAAGCACGCTCCAGGAGGCGTTGCAGGGCGAGCGGGCGGCCGGTAGCTAAGCCCGGGGTGCACCGGATTCTTATGCAAAAATAATAATAAACAATCAATTTTATATTCGTTTACTGAACTAAAACTCAACCGTACCCTGAGCGCTCATATAGCTGATTAGGTCTTACAGGGTATTTTTTATGAATAAAAGTTTTGTTCAGTCTATTAGTTCGTTCCCGGCCTGGGTGTTGCTAGGCGGCTTGGCAGCCGCACCGGCGCTGGCTGGTACTGCCGCTCAGGCTGATGCCCGGCTGACGCAGCTTGAGGAAGAGCTGCAAGCGTTACAGCAGCGCCTGGCTGTCCAGGAGCAGCAGCTGCAGGCGCGGGCTGGCGCGACGGTGGCGACCACGACCAACGGGCGCAACCTGAGTTTTAGAACAGCCGACGGCGATTATGCCTTCCAGGTTGGTGGTCGGCTGCAAGTGGACGCCGCAGTGCACGATGCTGGTTCGGGCACTGACTTTAGTGACGGCACCGCGATTCGCAGACTCTTTTTGGATGTGCGCGGCACCTTCAGTGAGCATTGGCGCTACCGTTACCAATACGACTTTGTCCGCCCCGGTGGCAGCGACCGGGGTGCCCGGGGGGTACGTGACGCTTGGTTGCAGTACACAGGCTTCGGACCACATTTGGTCACTGTGGGTAACTTCAAGGCACCGCTAGGCCTTGAACATTTGTCGAGTGGGTTGGGCACAACCTTCATAGAGCGCGGCCTTACGGATCTATTCAGTCCAGATCGCCGTCTTGGCGTAGGAGTAAGTTCATCTGGTGCTAACTGGTCAGGCGCTTGGGGTGTATTTGGCGAGCGTGCCGAAGGTGTAGTTGGCACAGAGGGAGATGAAGGGTGGGATCTCAACGGTCGATTCTCCTTGGCGCCCCTTAACAGTGGAGGGCAAGTGCTGCACTTTGGTGTAGCCAGCAGGTTGCACAAGCCAAGAGACTCCACCAACGAATTGCGCTTTTCCAGTCGTCCGGAAACCAATGTCACAGGCGTGCGGGTAATCGACACGGGTGTGGTTGCTGGCGTTGACGATTTTTATTCTTTCGGTCTCGAAGCGGGGCTGGTGCTGGGTGCGTTCTCTGCGCAAGGTGAATATATCGCTACAAAGTTGAACCGGAGTTCAGGGCTGAGCGATGCAGACCTGAGCGCTTGGTACATCTATGCGAGCTATACGCTGACCGGTGAGCCACGCAGGTACCAGTCACAGACAGGTACGTTTGATCGACCTCGGGTTGCCAATCCTGTTGGCAAAGGGGGTAAGGGATCCTGGGAGGTCGCTGCGCGTTTCAGCAGCGCAGATTTGAATGATGCGGATATTCAGGGTGGTCGCTTTGACAACTTAACACTAGGGCTAAATTGGTATGCCGTAGACAATCTGCGATTCTCGGCGAACTACACCCAGGCCCTCAAGCTTGATCGTGCTGGCAGTCCCTATGATGACTTAAGCCTTAAGGCGCTGACTGCTCGTGCTCAGGTTGACTTTTAATCACTTAAATTACGTTTGGAGAAATACTATGAATCGCAATCTTTATGGTGGTTTGGTCCTTGGCGTTGCCGCAGCCCTTGCCGCGATTTCGCCAGTGCAGGCAAGCAGTGTAGCGCTGCTCAATGTTTCCTATGACCCAACCCGTGAGTTTTATCGCGAGTATAACGAGTTATTTGCCCAGCATTGGCAGCGACACTCGGGTCAGCGCGCCACCATTCGTCAATCTCATGGTGGCTCCGGCTCTCAGGCGAGAGCGGTAATCGATGGGCTTGATGCTGACGTGGTAACGCTTGCGCTAGCTTATGATGTTGATGCGCTGCGTGTGCGTGGAGGCTTGATACCTGAAGGCTGGCAGGAGCGTTTGCCTGGCAATAGTTCGCCATATACCTCCACAATTGTTTTGCTGGTGCGATCTGGAAATCCAAAAAATATTCGCGACTGGGATGACCTGGTGCGGGAAGATGTGCAGGTGATTACGCCAAACCCAAAAACGTCCGGTGGTGCCCGTTGGAATTATTTGGCGGCCTGGGGTTTTGCGCTGCAGAAGTACGATGATGACCAAGATAAGGCCTATGAGTTTGTGCGTAATATATTTGCCAACGTGCCTGTCTTGGACCCTGCTGCGCGAGGAGCAACTAATACCTTTGTGCAGCGACGCATCGGTGACGTGTTCATTTCTTGGGAAAATGAAGCATTCTTGGCAGTTGAGCAACTGGGCCGAGGTCAGTACGAGATCGTAGTTCCTTCTACCAGTATTCTTGCGGAGCCACCTGTCACTGTCGTTGACAGAAATGTCGATCGCAAAGGAACGCGTGCTGCTGCCGAGGCTTATCTGCAATTCCTCTATACGGATGAGGCCCAGAGACTGGCGGGCAAGCACTATTATCGTCCCAGCAATACTGAGATCGCCAAGGAGTTTTCTGAACAATTTCCGGCGGTGAATTTTTTTAATATAGATGATGTATTTGGTGGGTGGGATCGAGCGCAGAATGAGCACTTCAATGACGGTGGCTTTTTTGATCGCATCCTTGAAGAAAATACCAGAGGCCGGCGTTAAGCTGGGGTATTGAATATTTTGAAACCCGCCTGGCCGGAAGCCGGCCAGGCATCTTTTTACGTTTAAGGTGCAAAAGATGTCACGACGCCGTAGTAATCGCAGCGTCATTCCTGGATTTGGGCTCACCATGGGCTTCAGTCTGGCATATCTGGGTTTGATTTTTTTGCTGCCGGTAGGGGGCTTTCTGCTTTACACCTCGCTGATGAGTTGGGAAGAGTTCTGGCGCGCGGTAAGTCATCCGCAGGTGGTGGCATCCTATCGTTTGTCCTTTGGCGCCTCACTGATTGGCGCCACACTCAATTTGGTATTTGGCGCACTGGTGGCCTGGGTGCTGGTGCGGTACCAGTTTCCGTGCAAGCGCCTGATCGATGCGCTGGTGGATCTGCCGTTTGCGCTGCCCACGGCGGTGGCCGGCATTGCCTTGGTCACTTTGTATGCGAGCACCGGCTGGGTTGGCCAGTATCTGGATATCTTTGGCATACGCGTGGCCTATACCCAGCTTGGCGTTGTGATGGCGCTCACCTATATCGGCCTGCCTTTCGTGGTGCGCACGGTGCAACCGGTGCTGGAGGATTTGGATGCGGGCATTGAAGAAGCCTCGGCCAGTCTGGGTGCCAGCCGTTTCACCACCATCAGGCGTGTGCTGCTGCCGGCGTTGTTGCCAGCACTGCTTACCGGATTTGCCTTGGCCTTTGCGCGTGCCCTGGGTGAATACGGCTCTGTGGTCTTTATCTCGGGGAACTTACCCTTTCGCACGGAAATCACGCCTTTGCTGATCGTCGCTAAGGCGGAGCAGTACGATTATAACGGCGCTGCTGCCATCGGTACCGTCATGTTGGTGGCGGCCTTTGTGTTGTTGCTGTTGATTAATGGCCTGCAGTGGTGGGCTTCAAAACGTGGCTTACAGGAGCGCTAGTGATGGCTGTGTCGTTGGATAAAGGGGTTAATCCAGCCACGCGATGGCGCGGTGCCACGGAAGAACCGGCAGTCGTACGCTGGGCGCTGATTGTCACGGCCCTGGTGTTTTTGCTGTTGTTTCTCCTGCTGCCACTGCTGGTCATTCTCTATAGTGCCTTCGAGCAGGGCGTTGCGGTTTGGTGGGCGTCCATCGTAGAGCCGGATGCCTTGGCAGCCATACGGCTGTCACTATTTGTAGTGTTGATCGTGGTGCCGGTAAACATGGTGTTCGGTGTCGCGGCGGCCTGGGCGATCGCGAAATTCGAATTCCCCGGCAAGGCCATATTGATTTCGATTATCGATATGCCCTTCGCGATTTCACCGGTGGTGGTCGGACTCATTTTTGTCATCCTGTTTGGTTCTCAGGGTTGGTTTGGCTCCTGGTTATCAGCCCATGACCTGCGCATTATTTTTGCTGTGCCGGGGATCGTTATCGTTATTGCCTTTGGCACCTTGCCTTTTGTGGCGCGGGAATTGATTCCATTGATGCAGCAACAAGGCAAGGAAGAGGAAGAAGCTTCGCTGACCCTGGGTGCTTCTGGTTGGAAGACTTTCTGGTATGTCACATTGCCCAATATCAAATGGGGGCTGATTTACGGGGTGATCCTGTGTAATGCGCGCGCCCTTGGTGAGTTTGGCGCTGTGGCGGTGGTATCCGGCAGGATTCGCGGCGAGACCAACACCATGCCTTTGCACATCGAGGTGCTCTACAACGAATACCTGTTTACGGCGGCGTTTGCCGTGTCTTCGCTGCTCACCGGCTTGGCATTGGTGACTATTGCGGTGAAGAGCTTGGTGGAGTGGCGTGAAGCGCGCGGTACTAAGGCGCATGGTGCTTAAGCGGCATGCTGAGCAGATTATCTCATGACAGACTGGTGTGAGTTTTTATGGGCATTGAAATAGATCATGTTAACAAGCGCTTCGGTAACTTCGTTGCCGTGGATAATGTCAATCTCAGCCTGAACAGTGGTGAGCTGACCGCCTTGCTGGGACCATCCGGGTCTGGCAAGACCACGCTGCTGCGCATCATTGCCGGGTTGGAGCAACCGGACACTGGGCGTATCCGCTTTCATGGCGAGGATGCCACAGACCTGCATGTGAGCGAGCGCGGTGTGGGCTTTGTGTTTCAACACTATGCGCTGTTTAAACACATGACGGTGTTTGAGAACGTGGCCTATGGTCTGCGCGTGAAGCCCAGGCGCCAGCGGCCATCGCGGCAGGATATCAAGCAACGGGTGATGGCGCTGCTGGCGTTGGTGCAACTGGATTGGACAGCGCATCGATTGCCTTCGCAACTCTCTGGTGGCCAACGTCAGCGTATCGCGTTGGCCAGGGCGCTGGCCGTGGAGCCCAAGGTGCTGCTGCTGGATGAGCCCTTTGGCGCCCTGGACGCCAAGGTGCGGGCCGAACTGCGACGCTGGTTGCGACGGCTGCATGATGAAATTCATGTCACCAGCGTGTTCGTTACCCATGATCAGGAAGAGGCGTTGGAAGTGGCCGATCGGGTGGTGGTTATGAACCATGGCGCGGTAGAGCAGGATGGCACACCGACGGCGGTTTACGACAACCCGGCCAATCCTTTCGTCTACAAATTTCTGGGCACCGTCAATCAGTTTCCCGTTGCCCTCAAGGAGGGTGTGGCGCAACTGGGTGAGTTGCGTTTGCCGGTGTCGGCCAGCACGCAAGCGACCGGGCTAACACTGGATGGACAGGCCGTGGCCTATGTGCGGCCCTACGAGATTGAAGTGTTGCCCCAGGCGCGTATCGATGCGCTGCCTGCCCAGGTGGATTTGATCACCATGGTGGGGCCAACGGTGCGGCTGGAGTTACAGGCCGCCGCCAGCGCAGGGCTGGTGCATGTCGAATTGCCGCGACCGCAGTTTGATGCCCTGGGTGTTGCCCGCGGCAGTGCCGTCTGGATCCGGCCGCTAAACAGTCGGGTATTTCCGGCACAAGCGGCGCAGCCTGGTTAACAGTAAGGTGGAGCTAAGCACCCTGGTTTGTCACTGCTGAGGGAACTGCTCCCGTAGCACATCAGGGGTGAGGATCAGGCCAGGAAACAGAGACTGCATGGCCAGCAGATCGCGATCACCGGTCACCAGCGCTTGCGCGTTGCCAACCTTGGCCAGGACCAGAAATATCTGGTCTTTTGCATCGCGACAGGCGGGCAGTACAGGCCAGGGATCTGGTATCTCCACCACCTGCGCATAAGGCAGAAAATCGGCCAGCAGGTGTTGCTGTTCGGTCTGGGTCAGCTGGAATTTTGGATAGCCCAGGGCCCGAATCAGCTCCCTGGCGGTTGCGGTACAGACCAGGGGTTGTAACTGCTGACGTTGCCAGGCCTGACGTATCCAGGCCAGTCGACCGGTTTCGAAGAGCAGGGCAGACAGCGCCACGTTGGTGTCTAGTAGCGCCGGGTAGGTCATTCCTGTCGCGCCCAGGTCAGGGCGTCATCCAGATCCTGGGGCGTAATGCCCAGTGTTTGCAGCTTCTCGCGAACGGCCTGGGCCTGCTGGATGCGTACCGGCGTCAGGACGATACGCCCGTTTTCCACGGTGACGTCGAAGTAGTCAGCGACATCCACGCTGGCAACCACGGACTTGGGCAGGGTGATTTGATTCTTGGCAGTGAGTTTGGCAAGCATGGGAGGGATCCTCTGTGCCGAAAACAAGGAAACCTTACTTCCTTACTATGCCAATAACAACTGCAGGTAGGCCTTTTCAGCCTTAGCCGCGCTGGTACAGCCCGGCCAACAGTGCATCCTGGGCCCGTTCACCAGCGGCTGCATTGGCGTGATTGATCAGGCTGATCACCAGGTAACGCTGGCCGCTGGCGGCGTGCACATAACCGGCCAGCGCCCGCACGCCCTGCAACTGGCCGGTCTTCAGATGGCCGCTGCCCAGGTCCTGGCGCCGGCGCAGGGTGCCATCCACGCCTAACAGCGGCAGGGAGGTCACCAGCTCCGGCATCAGCGGGCTGTGCCAGGCATGTTGCAGCACGGCGGCCAGTTGCCGCGCACTGATGCGCTCGATGCGGGACAGGCCGGCGCCGTTTTCCAGCACCAGGCCCTGGGTATCCAGACCCTGAGCGCCCAGCCAGCGCTGCACCAGGCGGGCGGCGGCAGCTTCGGTGGCCGGGGTTTCGCCCTGCTGCAGCGCCAGGCTCAGGAACAGCTGCCGGGTCATCAGGTTATTACTGAACTTGTTGATGTCCCGCACCACGGTTGCCAGTGGCGGTGACTCATGACTGAGCAGTAGACGAGCACCAGCCAGTGGATCCGTCGGTTCTTCATTGCCGGCATGGAGCACCTGCAACTGACCCTGCCAGCTGCCACCCTGCTGCGCCCACAGGGTGCGCAGCAGGGCAGCGGCATAGACATCCACGGGCAACAGATGCTGATACCAGATGCGCTCGCCGCAGGCGGCAGGAAACGCGCCGCTGAACCTGGGCGCCAGGGGCTGGCGGAAATCACCACCCAGTCGCGAGGTCCAGTTGCCGCAGGCGCCTGTGGCCAGGGGCACGCTGGCGGGCAGTTGCAGCCCCGCCAGGGGTGGGATGGCATGCAGTCGGGCCACACCCGCTGCTGGATCCGGCATAAAGGCGATGCCCTGAGCATGAAAATTCAGCAGCATGGCATCCGGCAGCACGTTGTAGGGGCGGCCGCCGGCGCCGTCGAACGCCGCAGTGCTTTGCGTGAGTGGGGCGAAGGCGCGCTTATCCAGAATCAAATCACCACGGATGTCGCGAATGCCCATGCTGCGCACCCGCCCCAGCAGCAACCAAAGGCGTTCCACCACCAGGGTGGGATCACCGCTGCCCTGCAGAATCAGATCGCCGTTGAGCACCCCTGCATCGATGTCACCGCGTACCAGCACCCGGGTCTGCCAACGGTAATCCGGCCCCAGCAGATGCAGCGCGGCATAAGTGGTGACCAGTTTGATGGTGGACGCCGGGTTCATGGCACGATCCACCTGGTGCGAAATACTGATGCCGGTTTCCGCATCCAGTGGCAGCACCAGCAGGGCGCTGGCATCCGCATCGATGCCTGCCTGTGCCAATGCCTGCACATAAGTCTGGAGCAGTTGCGCGGCAGGATCGGGCGCGCTCTCGCGGGCGTTGGCGGGTACCAGTCCCAGCACCAAAACCAAACTCAAACCTAAACTGAAAAAATGCGCGTGCCCCCTGCCTGCAAGTTGCCGCATGGGTTTATTGCGCCTCTTCAGTTGTTGGTTCGGCTGCTGCCAGGCTGTGCAGAAACTCGGCCATGGCCTGGTGGTAGCGCGCGCCTGTGATAAGAAAACCACGATTGTGATCACCTTGCAGTTCCAGCCAGGTTTTGGGCGCATTGGCGGCGGCATAGAGTGCGCGCCCATGGGCCACGTTAATAATTTCGTCGTCCGGACTGTGGGCGATCAGCAGTGGTATTGCCAGGGCACCGATGCGTTCAAGATTAGGATATTCAATGCGTGCCAGGCGGCGTACCGGTAACCAGGGATACAGTTCCGCTGCCAGGTCTGGTACTGAGGTGAAGGTGGATTCCAGAATCAAACCCGCCGGCAGCGCGCTTTGTTGTGCGTGTAACTCATGGGCCAGTCCCAAGGCCACTGCGCCGCCCAAGGAGCGGCCGAATACCAGGATTTCATCGGGCTGGTAGTGCAGTGCCTGTTGCAGATGCTGCCAGGCGGCCAGGGCGTCCAAATAGGTACCGGTTTCATTCGGGGTGCCGCTGCTTTGGCCATAGCCACGATAGTCGATGATGAGACTGGACAGACCCAGCTGATGCCAGAACCGCAGGCTTTCCAGTCGATGGGAAATGTTGCCGGCATTGCCATGCAGAAACAGCAGGGTGCGTGGGCCGGTTGCCGCGTCGGCATCCAGCTGCTGCGGTGGCGCTGGCACATACCAGCCGTGGATCTGTTCACCATCGGCGCTGTGCAGCCAGACCTCCCTGTAGGCCAGACCCAGTTGTGCGGGTGTGACATCCAGGCTGCGTCCTGGCACATGGGGCAGGTACAGGAGGTTGTGCTGATTGAAAAACACCACCGCCACCACTGCGCCATAGGCGACCAGCAGCATGAGGGCGATGCGCAGCAGGGACATGATCAATCCAGCGGTTTGAACCTGTTTTCCGCCAGTGCGGCGGCGCGGAACATGGCGCGACCTTTGTTCATGCTCTCCTTCCATTCCAGCCGCGGCACGGAATCCGCCACCACGCCACCACCGGCCTGAATATAGAGCTTGCCATCCTTGAGCACGGCGGTACGGATGGCGATGGCGGTATCCATGTTGCCGTTCCAGGCCAGATAGCCCACGGCGCCACCATAGATGCCGCGTTTTACCGGTTCCAGTTCGTCGATGATTTCCATGGCGCGAATCTTGGGTGCGCCGGAGAGCGTGCCCACCGGCAGGGTGGCACGCAGCACATCAAGCGGGGTTTTGCCGGATCGCAGCCGACCCTGCACATTGCTGGAAATGTGCATGACGTGAGAATAGCGTTCGATGACAAAGCGTTCGGTGACTTCCACGCTACCAATCTCCGCCACACGGCCCACATCATTACGCCCCAGGTCGATGAGCATCAGATGTTCAGCGATCTCTTTCGGATCCGCCAGCAGCTCGGCTTCCAGGGCCTTGTCTTCGGCGTCGGTATGACCACGGCGGCGCGTGCCGGCCAGCGGCCGGTTGACGATGACGCCGTCTTCCACCCGCGCCAGAATTTCCGGCGAGGAACTGACGATCTGAAATTCGTCCAGATCCATGAAGTACATGTACGGCGATGGATTCAGGCCACGCAGCGCGCGATATAGATTGATGGGCGCTGCAGAAAATGGAATCGACATGCGCTGCGCCAGCACCACCTGCATGACATCGCCGGCGACGATGTAGTCCTTGATTTTCTCCACGCTGGCCTTGAACGCCGCTTCGCCAAACTCGGACTGGAAGTCACTTTCTTCAATGCGTTGATTGGCGCTGCTATCGGGAATACGTGGTGCGGCCTGCGCCAGGCGACTGCCGATCTCCTGCAGGCGGGCCCGGCCCTGGGCCAAGGCATCCGGCGCATTGGGATCCACCAGACTGATGAGCTGCATGCGGCCCTTTAAGTTATCGAACACCACCAAGTCCAGGGACAGCATCAATAATATATCCGGCGTGCCCAGTGGATCCGGCGGCGCCGAATCCGCCAGCCGCACTTCCACATAACGTACCGTGTCGTAACCAAAATAACCCACCAGGCCGCCGTAGAAACGGGGCAGGCCGGCCAGGGGTGCCACGCGGTAGCGGTCCATAAACGTTTGGGTAAAGGCCAGCGGATCATTGCTGGTGAGTGACTCCACCACTTGCCCGTCGGTGCGCACTTCGATGTCATGGCCGCGCACGCGGAAATGGGTGCGGCAGGGCAGGCCGATAATGGAATAGCGTCCCCACTTCTCACCGCCCTGGGCGGATTCCAACAGATAGGAATAAGGGCCGCTGGCCAGTTTCAGGTACACCGACAGCGGCGTATCCAGATCGGCAAGAAACTCCTCCACGATGGGCACCAGGTTGTAGCCCTGGGCGGCCAGCGCATCCAGTTGCGCCTGGGTAAGCTGGTCAGCAGTGATAGCGGCGGTATCATTCATGCGTGCATTACAGCAGCTCTAACAGGGAATCCACAACCGCATCGGCACCCAGTTCTTCGGCGGGCGTGCCATGGTTGTAGCCGTCGCGCACGCAGACGATGGCGCAGCCGGCGGCGCGGGCGGTGGCCACATCGGTGGCCGAGTCACCCACAAACAGGGCATCGGTGGGTGCCACATTGAAGTGAAACAGGGCGTGCAGGGCGGGGGCCGGATCCGGTTTGCGGGTGGGCAGGCTATCGCCGCCGATCAACAAATCCACATGCCGCGACAGTCGCAGCGCCGCCAGCACACCGCGGCTTAGGCCTTCCAGTTTGTTGGTGACCACGGCAATGCCGGCACCGGCGCTTTTCAGTTGCTGCAGGGTTTCCGGTACGCCGGGATATGGCCCGCCCAGGTCGGCCAGGTGCGCACTGTAGTAGTCGATAAATTGACGCAGCAGCATATCCAGATGCGCGGCATCTGCGGCCAGATCGTGCCGGCCATGGTGCTGCAGTGCCTGCTCCAACAGTACCCGCGCGCCATGGCCCACCCAGTGGCGGGTGAGGGCTTCGTCCACGCCGGGATAACCGGCATGACGCAGGGCGTGATTCAGCGCCGCATTGATGTCCGGCGCACTGTCCACCAGGGTGCCATCCAGATCAAACAGATAGGCCTGGTAGCGGCGGGAAAGGACGCTGCGACTCACGCGGGGTTGGCCAGCGCGCGGCGCATATCCTGTATCACGGCGCGGTAGTCTTTCGCACCGAAAATGGCGGAGCCGGCGACGAAGGTGTCGGCACCCGCAGCGGCCGCAGCGGCAATGTTGTCGGCTTTGATGCCACCATCGATTTCCAAGCGGATGGCGCGGCCGCTGGCGTTGATCAGTGCCCGCGCCTGACGTACTTTGGTCAGCGCCGATGGGATAAACGCCTGGCCACCAAAGCCGGGATTCACCGACATGATCAGTACCAGATCCACCAGTTCCAGCACAGGCTCCAGTGCCTGCAGAGGCGTTGCCGGATTGAACACCAGGCCGGCTTTGGCGCCACCATCGCGAATCAGACTTAAGGAGCGGTGCAAGTGCTCGGTGGCTTCCGGGTGAATGGAAATGATATCGGCACCGGCGTTCAGAAAGTCACCGATCAACCGGTCCACCGGCTTCACCATCAGATGCACGTCCATGCAGGCGTTGATGCCGTGCTTGCGCAAGGATTCCAGCACCAATGGCCCGATGCTCAGATTGGGCACGTAATGGTTGTCCATCACATCGAAGTGAATGATGTCGGCACCGGCTTCCAGCACCGCATTGACTTCTTCGCCCAGGCGGGCGAAGTCGGCGGCGAGAATGGAGGGGGCGATCCAGTAGGGGGGCGGGGTTGGTGTGGTCATGGGGGGCATTGTAGGGGAGGGGGTGGGGAGAGCGCGAGCATTGGGAGCGGAGCATTGGTGGTTTTCGTGGTGGTTGGTGTTGGGCTGCGGCTTGCCGGGGCGATGTTACCCAGACGGGACGCGCGCGCCCGGCTTTGCCGGGCGAGCGCGTCCTGCGCAACCAGTAACCCAAGGGCCAATCCCCCACCCCCTGCACTACCTGGTTTCCCGAGCCACCGCCAACTGCTCCGGCGTCCCAATATCCACCCAACGCCCCGTAAACAGCTCGCCAGACAACCGCCCTGCGGCCGCCGCGGCAAACCAAAGTTCGCGCAGGGAAAACGGTTCCACCTGGCAACCGGCAAACAGTGCCGGGTGCAGCACGCTGATGCCGCACTGCACATAGGGTCGGGTGCTGTCGCGCTGCACCAGGCCGGCCACCAGGTTGAAATCACCGGTTTCCCGCGCCGCCGGCTTGGGGGTGAGCACCAGGTGGCCGAGTAGGCCCGCGCCCAGGGTGGTGGGCAGTTGCGCCAGGGGGTAGTCGGTCCAGATATCTGCGTTCAGCACCAGAAAGGGTGCAGGCCCTAGCAGGGGCAGGGCCTTGGTGATGCCGCCGCCGGTTTCCAGCAGCACCGGCTCCTCGCTGAACAGAATTTCCAGGGGCCAAGTGTCCTGGGCCAGGCGCGCCCGAATCTGTGCGCCCAGATGATGCAGGTTGATCACCACCCGCTGGACACCGGCCGCTGCCAAGTTTTGCAGCTGCTGTACCAGCAAGGGTTTGCCGCCAATCTCCAGCAATGGCTTGGGGGTGTGCTGGCTCAGGCGACCCAGGCGGGTGCCTTTGCCGGCGGCCAGGATCATTGCCGTTCTGGGCGCCGATTGAGAGGCCGCTCCGGCGGAGGCGTGCGGGGCTGCCATCAGGGCGTCGCCTGCGCAGCCAGCTTGGCCTGAGCGGCAGGCACTACCTGCTCCGCCAGGTAGTGGCCCAGAGCGTTGAGGGCATCATCCGCCAGGCACAGATCCACCAGATGCTGCAGCACGCCGGGGATATAGGTGAGAAAGCCGGGCTTCTGATCGCGCAGGGCCAGGCGGGCGAAGATGCCCACGGCCTTGAGCTGCCGCTGTACGGCGCTGCGATCCATGGCCAGCGGCAGCGCTTCAGCCTGGGTTGGATTGAGCAGACCCTGCGCCTGGGCCAGGTGCAGGTACTGGCTGCGCCAATGGGCGATCTCGGCTTCCGGAAAGCGCACATAGCAATCGCGCAGCAGCGAGGCCAGGTCGTAGCTGATGGGGCCACGCAGGGCATCCTGAAAATCCACCAGTCCCACCCGGCCAGGTCCACCCGCCTGGGCGTGGTCGCACACCCAGAGCAGATTGCGGCAATGAAAATCCCGATGCACGGGCACCTGGGGTTGGGCCAGGCTGTTGTCGATCAGCAGCTGGGTGATCTGTTGCAGCAGCTGGCTGATGCCGGGTCGCAGCTGCAGTCCCAGCCAGCCTTCCAGTAGCCAGGTCCGGGCCAGGGCGGTTTCGTCGGCAAAACGCTGGGTGCTGTAGGGGGAGATCAGGGCCTGGGTCTGAGTGGCGAGCGGGCCGCGATCCAATAGCTGCAGTTGCACCAGGCTGTGCAGGGCGGCCTGCAGGGCCGCCTGCCGGGCGGGTGTCTGATAGACCTGGGCCAGCAGCGCGTCGCCCAGATCGGTCACCATGAGAAAGCCCTGATCTGCATCCTGTGCCAGCACTTCAGGCACCAGCAGGCCGGCAGCGGTAAACAGGGCGGAGAGT
>JBJHDG010000020.1:0-12040 GCA_050486425.1 Pseudomonadales bacterium
GGTACAGGCCGAATCCGTCACCCTGTTTGGCGAGCTGCCGGCGATCCCCCGTATCGAGCATGCCCTGGTACAACCCCTGGGCGAGCCCGAGGTCCGTAGCGAACGGCGCCAGGGCCAGCAGGTGCGGATTCTGACCCAGCGCTTTGCCATTTTTCCCGAACGCAGTGGCGAACTGCGCATCCCCGCCGCCACCGTCATGGGCAGCGCGATTCTCTCCAGTCAGCAGGGTTTCAGCGGCCAGCGCGTGCCCGTGCATGCGCGCAGCGAGCCGCTGCTGGTGCAGGTCCTGCCCATCCCTGCCGACTATCCGGCGCAGGCCGCCTGGCTGCCGGCCACACAACTCAGTTTGCTGGAGCATTGGTCCGGTGATGGCGAATATCTGAGCCCAGGTCAGCCCCAAAGCAGAACCTTGATCGTGCAGGCCAGGGGCACCATGGCCTCCATGATTCCAGCGCTGCCCAGCCAATACCCGGCACTGCTGGGACAATATCCGCAGCGTCCACGTTTGCAGGAAGCGGCGGATAACCAGGGTGTGACCGGAACCCGTACGGAGGTGCTGCACCTGCAACCACGTCAGGGTGGCAGCGTTGAGTTGGCACCGGTGTCACTGGTGTGGTTTGACACCCAGCTGGGCCAAGTGCGGGAGGCACGCCTACCCAGTCGGCGTTTGCAACTGGCAGGGCCGAGTGTTGTATCCGGAGGTGCACCAGACAGCACCGTCGCAGCAGAGGGTGCAGCCAGCCCTGGCCGCTATGGGCTGCCGCTGTTGCTACTGAGTCTGTTGCTGACTGCGGTGCTGGTTTGGCTGCTGCAAGGGCGGCCCGTACCCACCCGCCAGGGTAGCTGGCGCGCTGACAGCGGGTCCGGTGGAAAGCGCTGGCGAATGGCAGCGCCAAGGCTGCGCCAGTACCTGCTGCAGCGACAGCACTACCGACGACTGCAACAGCAACTGCGTCGGCTGGCGCAGCGGTCTGGGCCAGCACAAACTGAGCTGCTGGCGCTACGCCGGTCGCTGACAGGCTGGCTGGCTGTTATGGGTGACACCGTGCCCGGCGCATCGACACAGCACGCAGTGCCACCGCCGTTGGATGCTGCCGCAGGCGCCGCCCTGGCCGCACTGGAGCGCGCCTGCTTTGGCAAAAGCACCAGCGCCTGGCAAACCGAGCACGCCAGGACGCTCGCGTACTGGCTACGGCAAACACGCCGACAACTGAGGCAGCCCAGCCAACCGGCGTTACCGCCCCTGTACCCTCACTAAGCGTTCTCGCAGCTAAACATGCTTGGGTGCATCCAGCAGACTTTTGCTCACCACCTCCAACACATCCGGCGACAGCTTGGCCTGGGCGGCAATCTCCCGCAGCGCAGCGCACATCAAACGCTGACGCCGTTCATCAAAGCGTTGCCAACGGGTCAGCGGCGTCAGCAAACGTGACGCCAGCTGGGGATTGGTTGCATCCAGGGCCAGCACCCGGCTGGCAAGGAACTGATAGCCACTGCCATCAAGCGCGTGAAAACGTGCCGGGTTCTGACTGGCAAATGCGGCATATAGCGACCGCACCCGGTTTGGATTGCGCCGCTCAAAAGCCGGATGCGCCTCCAGTGCTTCCACCTGGGCCAGGGCATCGGCACGGGGTGCACTGGCCTGCACGGCAAACCAGCGATCAATCACCAGCCGCTCCTGCTGCCAACGTTGGTAGAACTCGGCCAACAGCGCCGTCAGCTCACTGGCCGCAAAGCCCGGCACCAGCAGCAGTTCCCGCAGCGCGGCCAGACGATCGGTAAGGTTATCCGCCTGCTGGAACTGGGTGCGCAGCAGCTGATGTACCTGGTGCTGACGTTGCACATCCTCAGCACCCGCGACCAGGAAACTCAGCGCCAGATTTTTCAGGCCGCGCCTGGCAATCTGCGCGCTGGTAGGCGCATAAGCGGAGCAACCATTGGCTGCATATAACGCCAGCCACTGGGGAAACAGGGTGCGGCCCAGGTGTTGCACCAGACTGTTACGGGCCTGATGCAGGCCATCCACATCAATCCGGGTGGCCTGCTCGTACAGGTAGTTTTCTTCAGGCACCGCCAGCATGGCGGCCAGCATGGCCTTGGCTTCGCCATCATCCGGCGCTTGCATGGCCATCTCCAGCAGCTGTTGATAGCGCTGGCCATGATCGGTCAACGCCGCTGCGGCCCGGCCTGGCTCAGCCAGCGCCGCCAGCACCTGCTCATGCAGACTCATCATGGCATCCCAGCGGGAAAAACCGTCACTGTCATGCAGCGCCAAAAAACTCAAGGACGCGGCGCTGCGTTCGGCCTGCAGCCGCACCGGCGCGGAAAAGCCGCGTAGCAGACTGAGTTCCGGCGCTGCCTTTAAGCCACGGATACGCAGCTGGTGCTGCGGATTGCGCAAATGCAGCACCAGGGTGCCGTCCTGGCGGGGATTTTCCAGTTCCGTGTCTGTCTCCAGCTGCAAGTCATAGCCGGCAGCCGCACCCGCAGCACCCAACATGTCTTGCCCCTGTGCATCCAGCAGCCCGAACGCCAGTGGAATATGCAGGGGCGCCTTCTCGGGCTGACCCGGCGTGGGTGGGCAGTGCTGCCGAATATCCAGGGTCAGCACCCCATCAGCAAACTGTTGCGTCACCGCCACCACTGGTGTGCCGGCCTGGCTGTACCAATGGCGGAACTGGGTCAACTGCAAATCATTGGCCGCTTCCAGCGCACAGACAAAATCTTCCGTGGTTACCGCCTGACCATCGTGCCGGGAAAAATACAAGTCTGTGCCCTGTCGAAACCGTGCCGGGCCCAGCAGGGTGGCCAGCATACGCACTACTTCAGCGCCCTTGTCGTAAACCGTGCGGGTATAGAAGTTGGAGATTTCCTGATAGTTATCCGGGCGCACCGGATGCGCCAGCGGGCCGGCATCTTCTGCAAATTGGTGAGTGCGCAGTGCCTGCACATCCTCAATACGCTTTACCGTGCGCGAGCCCATGTCTGCGGAAAATTCCGCATCGCGAAACACAGTAAAGCCTTCTTTCAAACTCAGCTGAAACCAATCCCGGCAGGTCACCCGGTTTCCCGACCAATTGTGAAAGTATTCATGGGCCACCACGGCTTCCACATGCTGATGCGCCAGGTCGGTAGCGGTGTCCGCCGTTGCCAGCACACAGGAGGTGTTGAAGATATTCAGGCCCTTGTTCTCCATGGCGCCCATATTGAAATCTTCCACGGCCACGATCATAAAGATATCCAGATCGTATTCCCGGCCGTAAACCTCCTCGTCCCAGCGCATGGCCCGTTTCAAGGCCGCCATGGCGAAATCACATTGGCCAATATTGTGCGGCTCGGAATAAATGCGCAGCTCAATCTCACGCCCGGAGGCGGTGGTGAAACTGTCTTGCAGCAACGCCAGATCACCGGCCACCAGCGCGAACAGATACGCAGGCTTGGGAAACGGATCTTCCCAAACACACTGCAGGCGTCCATCGGGCAACTGCTGACGGGACAGCAGATTGCCGTTGGAAAGCAGCACCGGATATTTCTCACCATCGGCCACAATGCTGGTGCGAAACCTGGCCAGCACATCCGGTCGGTCCAGATAGTAGGTGATTTTGCGAAAACCTTCTGCCTCACACTGGGTGCAGTACATGCCACCGGATTGATACAGGCCTTCCAGGGCGGTGTTCTGCGCTGGATAGATGGTGGTGGCGATCTCGATCTGGGCATGGGTTGGCACGTCGAGCAGCGTCAGGCTCTGTGCATCCAACTGATACTGGTTACTACTCAGGGGATCACCATTGAGCTTGACCCACTGCAGCTCCAGGGCCTGCCCATCCAAGCGCAGACTGGGACTGGGATTGTCAGGATTGGCCCGCACCTGCAAGGTTGCGGTGACCTGGGTCGCATCCGCGCCGATTTCCACATGCAACTCGGTTGCATCAATAAAATGGGTGGGTGGCCGATAATCCTGCAACCGGATCACCCGGGGTTCTGCATCCTTACTCATGATTCATCGCTCATTGTTTCTCCACCTGAGAATCTGTCGCTGGACGCTGCAACCAGGCCAGCGCCATGCCTGCCAAAAAACCAGACCAATGGGCGGCATTGGCAATGTTCAGACCGAATTGCGCGGTGATGCCCGTGCTCATCAGCACCAGAAAGATCACCAGCATTGCTGCAAAGGCGGTATTCAGCTGCCAGGCCGGATGTGCCGGCAACTGGTGGCCACGCACCAACACAAAACCAAAAAGGCCATAGACCACGCCGGAAAGGCCGCCAAATAGTGGATAACCGCTGAACAATAACTGCCCGCTGTTACTGATCACCGCCAGTAACAGCAATAACAGCAACAACTGCAGGCTGCCTGCCGCCAGCTCAATGCGGCGGCCGAATTCCACACAAAGCGCGATATTGAACAGCAGGTGGACGGCGGAAAAATGCAACAGTATCGGCGTCACCAGACGCCATAACTCCAAGCTCTGCAAGGTATGCAGCAGCAACGACAGCCCGCTGCCCATAGGCGCATCCAGCCGTACTACCAGCAAGGCCGCAATCAGCGGATTGATATCGCGTACATCCAGCCCCAGGCTGAAGGGAAATACCAAAATGGCCAGCACACAGGTCAGGGACAGCACCGGCAGGCGCCACATCGAAAGCAGCAAACCCGGCCTGGTGGCGACGGGTGCTGGCGACGCCAATTGCAACTGGCCACTTTGCCAGGCGGCAAAGGCTTCCTGCACCAGCGCGCTGTGCTCGGCATGGGCCACGGCCAGCACTTGCCGCCCGCGCTCCTCAAACACCCGGTTGGGCACACCCTGACGCCAGAGGTAGGCACAGAAGGCTTGCAGATTCAGGCTGGCATCCGCCTCCAGCACTCGGTTCATGCAGAAACTACTCCAGTCGCGCTAGAATAAAGCCCAGCTTGTTGCGCCACCCTAAGGCCAGGTTAGCACCCATGCAAGATGTGGACACCGAAGTCCTGACCCAGTTGCAGCAATGGCTGGCCACTGGACAACGCTGTTGGCTTGCCACTGTGGTAACCACCTGGGGTTCCTCGCCACGACCCGTAGGCTCACTGCTGGCCTGCACCGACACCCAAGCCGTGGGTTCACTTTCCGGTGGCTGTGTGGAAGAGGACCTGTTGACCAGGTTACGCGTCGGCGAACTGGCAGCCAACGCTCCCTGTCTGCATCGCTACGGGGTCACCAGCGCTGAAGCGGAAAAGTTCGGGCTACCCTGCGGCGGCGAATTGCAACTGTTGCTGGAGCCCATGGGTGGTGCCCAGCTGCCCCTGATCAGCAATATCAACCAGGCCCTGGCGCAGCGCCAACAGGTACTGCGCCAACTGGATTTGAATACGGGTGCCATGCAGGTGCAGGCGCCAGCACCTGCCGCAAGTCCGCGCTGCCAGCTCGAGCATTCGCGGTTTCAGCAGACCTATGGGCCGGGCTACCACCTGTTTCTGATCGGCGCTGGCATGGTGTCCCAGTATCTGGCGCAGATGGCATTGCTGCTGGATTATCGCGTCAGCGTCTGTGACCCAAGACCCGAACAGCTGGCCGCCTTCCCAGTGGCTGGCGTGCAGAAGCTCGCAGCCATGCCTGATGATGCGGTACGCGCCCACGCCTGGGACAGCCATACCGCGATCCTGGCGCTGAGCCATGATCCACGGGTTGATGATATGGGGCTGATGGCGGCGCTGGAGAGCCCGGCCTTTTACGTGGGCGCCATGGGTTCAGCGCGCACCTCGGCCAACAGACGCGCCCGCCTGCAGCAGCTGGAGCTGGATGCGGCGGCACTGTCCCGCCTGCGCGCTCCGGTCGGCTTGCCGATCGGCAGCCATACGCCGCCGGAAATTGCCATCGCCATCCTGGCAGAACTCACCGCCGTCCGGCAGCAGCGTCTGCCGCAAACCCTCAACACACTGGTGGCAACATGAGCATCCAAGGTGCCCTGGTATTGGCAGCGGGCAGCAGCCAACGTTTTGGTGAAGACAAGCGTCTGCACCGCCTGGCCAGCGGCAAACCCATGTTGTTTGCCACCCTGGATAAATACTGGGCGTCCTTCACCCATGTGGCAGTGGTACTGCGCCGGGATGATCAGGCCTTGATCCAGCAATTGCTCAGCCGCTATCCCAGGCGTACACCCCTGGTGATCACCAGCCCCCAGGCGCATCTGGGCATGGGTCATAGTTTGGCCGACGGCGTGCGCGCGCTGGCGGAATGGGACGCCTTGTTTATTGGTTTGGCGGACATGCCCTGGATCAAACGCAGCACACTGCGGGCATTGGACAGGCGCATGCAGCGTGCCCGGCGCCTGGGCATCAGCCGTATCCTGCAACCCAGCTATCAGGGCCAACCCGGCCATCCGGTGGGTTTCTCCCGGGAGTTCTTCGGTGCACTGATTGCCTTGCAAGGGGATGAGGGTGCCAGGGCCGTGGTGCAGGCGCACCAGGATCGGGTGCGCTATGTGGAACGGGATGACCCGGGCATCCTGCGTGACCTGGATCGTGCTCCGGTCTAAAGCGGCTGTTGCAACCGGCTAGCTGCGTCCACCCAGACGACTACCCCAATCCAGTTTGCTGCGGCAGGATTCATAGAAGTTGTGGCCCGGTGGGTACAACAAATGCAAACTGTGCGCACTCTTGCGGATGATGACCCGATCCCCCACTTCAATGGGCATATCCACCTGGGAATCACAGCTTACCTGGGGCTGATGGGCATTGGCGCCCAGCAACTCCAGTGCGATTTCCACACTGCCCGGTACCACTAAAGGGCGCGACGTCAGCGTGTGGGGAAACATGGGCACAATGGCAATGGCATCCAGACGGGGATGCATGATGGGGCCACCCGCTGACAGATTGTAAGCGGTAGAACCTGTGGGTGAGGCAATGATCAGGCCATCGGAATGCTGGTCGTAAACAAACTCACCGTTGATGGCCAGGGCGAACTCCATCATCCGTGACATGGTGCCTGAGTGCACCACCACATCGTTCAATGCTTCTGATGCCGCCAGCAACATATCCTGGCGCCGGATTTCTGCATGTAGCAGAAAACGCTGCTCAATGACAAAGTCACCATCCAGCACCAGGCCCAACTTGTGCTCAATCTGATCTGGCGCGATGTCTGCGAGAAACCCCAGACCGCCACGATTGATACCTACCACAGGTATGCCGCTGGCAGCGAACTCACGCCCAATACCCAGCAAGCTGCCATCACCACCCACCACAATGATCAAGTCACAGCGGGCGCCCAGTTGGGCTCTGGATAGACGTTCACAGGCGCTGTCCGGGAGCAGCTGCGCAGTGTCCGCCTCCAGCACCACCTGCACCTGGCGGGTGGCCAGGAATGCCAGTAGCGCCGCCAGGGTTTCCGCGGCCTTGTCGATATGTAGGCGGGCAACGATGCCCAAGGTCTGGAACGCGCTCATGAAGATTTCAGGTTCTGCATTGCCGGGTTTGGCGCAGTATAGCGTCCCAACGAGCGCAACAAAGCCTGCCACCGGGTTGAATTGCGCAGGAATTAGGATCAATCTGAGTAGATTGGTGACAATACGCCAGCACGAGGCCCTTATGAGCACAGCACCCAGCACCATCAGCACCCTGGCTAACCGCCATCGTTCAGTGCTGTCGTCAGCCAACCAAAAGCTGAAGCAGGCCGCCAATGCCAGCCTGTGGGAAAGCATGCGCCAAGAAGCCAAAGCCAAGGCCCAGGCAGAGCCCATGCTCAGCAGTTATTTCCACGCCACTATCCTGAGCCACGCCAGCTTCGGTGCGGCGCTGAGTTTTCGCCTGGCCAGCAAGCTGGATACACCCATGGTACCCACCATGCTGATCCGGGACGTCATCAATGAGGCGTTGCAGGACGATCCTGGCATTCTTACTGCCGCCGAGATCGACATCCTGGCCACCTACACCCGGGATCCTGCCTGTGCGGATCTGTCCACGCCATTCCTGTTTTTCAAAGGTTTTCACGCACTGCAGGCCCATCGGATTGCGCACTGGTTATGGCAGAAAGGCCGTCAGCCACTGGCTTTGTTTTTCCAGAATCAGATCAGTGTTGGCCTGGGTGTGGACATTCACCCCGCCGCCCGCCTGGGCTCGGGCATCATGCTGGATCATGCCACGGGTATCGTGATCGGTGAGACGGCAGTGGTGGATGATGATGTTTCCATATTGCACGCGGTCACCCTGGGCGGCTCCGGCAAGGAAAGTGGCGATCGTCACCCCAAGATCCGGCGCGGCGTACTGCTGTCCGCAGGCTGCAAGGTCATCGGCAACATTGAAGTGGGCGAAGGCGCCAAGGTAGGTGCTGGCAGCGTGGTGCTGGAGGATGTACCGCCCCATGTTACCGTTGCCGGTGTGCCGGCCAAAATCGTAGGCCGCACCGCAGGTGACATGCCGGCGCTGGATATGGATCACAGCCTGTGCTGTCAGCAGCAGACTGATTAAAAGCAGGGAAATCTAGAAGATCAGCAGCCAGATCATGGCCCAGATCACGGCGCTGATTGTACAAGCCACCAGTGCGCCCTGAACAAAGGCGTCTTCTCGTCTTTTTTTGGGTAGTGCGCGGGAATCCCTATCCATAGTCACTGAACCTCACCCTGTCCGTGACCCTATTAATAGCCTATTGTTGTAAATAAACCAAGTGTTCTTAATCCTCTGCTAACCAGGTCACAAAAGCTGCGTCAGGAGCCCACTTCACCCCGCAACAGGCGTTGCAGCATCTGATTCCTGGCCTGCTCTTCCCGCAGCTCCCGCTTCAGATGGCTCAGCTCTTCGTGAACCCGGTTGATCTGATCCAGGTAAATCTGCTGCTGCTGTTCCAAATCCAGGCGAAACCGCTGGCGCAAGGCTTCCACCTGCTTCTTATGGTGCAGGATCACCTGCTGCAGGCTGACCTTGCGCGCTGCGCCGAAAGCCTCATCGAACTGCGCTTCAAGCGCCTGGCGTATGCCCTCAGTACTGCCACTTTTACGTGGTGCGTCCGTCGCCGCCTTGTCCCCTTCGGGCACCCGAATGCCAAGCCGATTACGCCATACGGCCTGCTGTATCAAACGAATCTCCGAAGACTCGCCCTTGCCCCGTGGATCCCACAAACAAGGTGCCTGCGTCGGCGGTTCACACTGACTGGCACAAGCCAGGCGAATCCTGCCACAGCCCACATCCGGACCCGGACCCGCCACCTTCACCAGTTGCCGCAGCGGCACACTGAAGCTGGTATCTGCATAACCATCGGTGTCCACAGGCAGAAAAAAGCACACCATGCCGCGCACCGCCAGGCCAGTTCCCACCACCACATAGGCCGCCTTGACACGGGTATCCACGAATTTGCCAACGCTGGCCGCACGGTCAAGCAGCGCATCAAACTCAGAAAAGTGCATTTCGCTGACGATCTTGTCGCCGTCAAAGAGAAAGACGGCCTCCTGGTAAGCATCCTGCTCGCTCATAAGATTCCCTGTCCTTGCCAACCCGCAGCCCGGCATGGCCGTTGGGCGCGCATACTACCGCGCTGGAATACCATTACAACCGTCAAATGGCACCTTTTCCCAGGGTAGCTTCACGGCAAAACTGAGAATTCCATCATAAAACCAGCCTGGTGGTTCTCACCTATTCTCAAGCTATCCTGCACTGGGTAGAGTCAGCAATCCACATAGTGGATACGCAACAGGAGGTTGTGATGAAACGCGTTGCCATCAACGGTATGGGCAGAACCGGTAGATTCATGGTGCGAGAACTGGCCCTGCACAACCAATGGGACATTGAGCTGGTGGCCGTCAATGACGTTGCAGATCCGGAAAATATTGCTTATCTGCTGAAATATGATTCTGTCCACGGCCGCCTCCATGAGCCTGTGAGTTATGCGGATGGCTGGCTGCAGATCGGTGCCGCGCGGGTACGTATCTACCAGAAAAAGGATCCCCGGCAGTTACCCTGGGCCGAGCTGAAGGTGGATACGGTTATCGAAGCCTCCGGACAATTCACCAGTCGGCAAGCCGCCAGCGCCCATCTGGATGCGGGCGCCGCACGCGTACTCATCGGTGCACCAGCACCGGATGCTGACCTGACCCTGGTAATGGGCGTCAATCATCGAGCCCTGGATCCAACCCAGCACAAAATCATTTCCAATGCGTCCTGCACCACCAACTCATTGGCACCTGTGCTCAAACTGTTGGATGACGCCTATGGCATTGAGGAAGTGCTGGCCACCACCGTGCACGCTTACACAGCTTCCCAAGCGGTAGTCGACAAGGCGGCAAAAAAAATGCATCGGGGACGAGCCGCGGCACTGTCCATGATCCCCACCTCAACCGGCGCTGATGCGGCCACGGTTGCGGTGTTGCCGCAGCTGAAGGACAGAATCCGCGTGCTGGCGCTGCGCGTGCCCACACCCAACGTCTCCATCACCGATATCAGTGCCCGCCTGCGCGAAGCGGTGGACGCCAGTAGCCTGAACAAAATGTTCAAACAAGCTGCGGCCGGCAGCATGGCTGGCATTCTGGGGTACAGCGACGATGAGTTGGTTTCTGTGGACCTAGTGGGGGAACCCGCATCCTGCTTGATCCATGGCCGCGCTACTGTATGCGCTGGCAACATGGTGAAGGTGTTTGCCTGGTACGACAACGAGGCTGGCTATTCGCACCGCTGCCTGGATGTGGTGGGGAAACTGAACTTCTGATCAGGATGGCGGAGCGGACGGGACTCGAACCCGCGACCCCCGGCGTGACAGGCCGGTATTCTAACCAACTGAACTACCGCTCCGAAGCTGGTGGGTGTTGCAGGGGTCGAACCTGCGACCTACGGCTTGTAAGGCCGTCGCTCTCCCAACTGAGCTAAACACCCGGGCGACAAGGACGCGTATGTTACCCATCGCCATGGGCATGTCAACAAAGCTTTGGGCAACTGCGTAAGCGCTGCCCTTAGGCTAGAATCCGGCGCTGGACACTGACGGACACCCGCCATTAAGAAGTCGCTGTTTGCCCTGCTGGGCCTGGTTCTCATCAGCTTGGTGAGCACCAGAATTCGCGTCGACCTGGTGGTCGAGAGCCCCCTGCTGGAGCTGGCGTTGGGCGTTGCCAGCTGGCTGCTCGCTGGGCTGCCCGGACTGATGGCTTTCCTGAGTGGCTGGCTGGCGGGCTTGCTCTGGGGCCTGGGCTGGCCAGCGGGACTAAATGCCATTGCCGCAGCCTTGCCGACGCTACTGGCCGCCATCCTACTGCTACGTTGGCTGGGCCGTGATGAAACTGAAACTGCCGGTGGCGGTTGGCTGCAGGACCACGAGCCTGGTCGCGTACTGGCAATTCTGGCGTTGGCTAGTCTGCTGGGCGCTGCCCCAGGTTTTATCGCCCTGTTCTGGCAGAACCCACAAACGCAGTTCACGCTTTGGCCATTGCTGGATCACTGGCGCGCGCAACTGTTGGGCCTGGCACTTGGGCTCGCACCCGCCCTCTGGTTTCTGGGTCCAGGTCTGTCCAACCGCACCCGCGTATTGGCGGCGCTGGCGGCACTGCTGGTGTGGCCGCTGAGCAGGTTGCTGACACAGTCGCTGCCCGCCGAGCTCGCCGATCCCAGCGCTCTGGCGTTGCTGCTGGGACTGGTTACCCTGGGGGTGATCCTCTGGGTACCCGTTACTCGGACCGAAACCATCAGCCTGGGCTTCGGGGTGCCTTTGCTGCTGGCTTTGCCGCTACTGCCGCTGCTGGGAGATGCCTACTGGTTGCTGACGCTGCCCGTACTGGCCTGCAGCGTGCTGTTCTGGTTCCGGCTGCGCAGCCGCAGTCAGTTGCTGTATGCCGCCCACGCCCGGGCTCAAAGCGAAGCCCAGGCCCAGGCCGTGCTGGACAATGCCGTGGACGCCATTGTCACCATTGATAAGCGAGGCAAATTACTCACTTTCAACCAAGCGGCACAGCGTATGTTCCAGTACCAAGTGGAAGAAGTCCTGGGACGCAATATCAGCTGCCTGATGCCGGAGCCCTATCAGAGCCAACATGATGATTACCTGGCCAATTATTTGCGTACTCGGCAGCCCCGCATCATTGGCATCGGGCG
>JBJHDG010000020.1:12050-14527 GCA_050486425.1 Pseudomonadales bacterium
GAGAGCTGGTCGCCCAGCGCAAAGACGGGACGGTCCTGCCCATCTATCTGGCAGTAAGTGAGGTCTGGGTCGACGGCGAACTGACTTTTACCGGGATTTTGCGTGATATTCGCCTGCAGAAGCAGGCGCAGGAGGAAATCCGGCGCCAACATGAGCAACTCCAGGTGATGCTGGATAACGCCCCTTTGGGCATGGTGACCTACCGGCCGGGACAACCCCTGCTCTCCAGCAACAAGGCCTTTGCAGACATTCTGGGCTACAGCACGGGAGAACTCGCCAGCCGTAGCTTTGAATCCCTGGTGCATCAAGATGACCTGGAGACCTTGCAGCGCCAGTTGCAACGCATGCAGAGCAATGAGCTACAGCAGTTCACCTTGGATCTACGGCTGCTGCATGCCGATGGCACCCTGGTGCAGGTCACTGGCCACCAGGCCCTTACCCATGATGAATTCGGCCATGCTGATCTGGTCATTGCCCAGATTGAAGACCGCACCGTCGAAATCGAGGCCAGGGAGGCAGCACGCGCCCAGCAGGAGAAACTGACCCATGTGGCCCGCCTCAGCACCCTGGGCGAAATGACTGCCGGTATCGCCCACGAAATCAACCAGCCGCTGACCGCCATTGCGCTTTATGCCCAATCCAGCATGCGCATGCTGGATGGCGGCAAACTCGACCCGGATCGTCTGCGTAATGCGCTGGACAAACTCAACGCCCAATCCATCCGCGCCGGGGAAGTGATCGACCGCATTCAACGCCTGGTGCAAAACCGGGAAAGCGAACGGGAAACGCTGGACTTGAACCAACTGATTCGGGACATACTGCGGCTGGCGGAAAGTGACGCTCGGGTCAACGATGTCCAGATTGAGCTACGCCTGGCACCCCGTTTGCCCCGGGTGGTGGCCGATCCGGTACAGCTGCAGCAGGTATTGCTGAATCTGATCAGAAATGGCATTGATGCCATGTGCGAGCAACACTGTGTCAATGGCAATGTACTCAGGGTGGAGACGCTGCCGCTGGGCCAAAGCTGGGTGGAGGCCCGGGTAGTGGATACTGGTGGCGGCGTGCCAGATAGCTTTGCGCCCCGCCTGTTCACCCCCTTTGCCACCACCAAGGCAGCCGGTATGGGCATGGGGTTGTCTATTTGCCGCTCTATCATCAACAATCATGGAGGCATGCTTGGGTATCGTAACAACCTGCAGCATGGCGCCACTTTTTATCTACAGCTACCTGTTCTGACAGAAACCGATGCCTATGAAGAAAATAACTGAACCCCGCGTCCACGTGATTGATGATGACGAGGCCGTCCGCGATGCCATCAGCATGCTGCTGGAAACCGTTGACCTGCCCCATGCGCTCTACCCCAGTGCCAATGAATTCCTCGAGCAGTTCTCCGAGGACACCCAGGGCGCCCTGGTGGTGGACATCCGGATGCCGGGCATGAGCGGATTGGAGCTGCAGGAAACGCTGAATGCACGCCATGTCAGCCTGCCCATTATCTTCATCACCGGCCATGGCGATGTACCCATGGCGGTGGAGGCTATGAAACGCGGTGCCTTGGACTTCATCCGTAAACCTTTTCGCGAGCAGGATCTGCTGGACCGCATTAATGAGGCCCTGGAAGCCGAGGCCCAGGGTCGAGCCACCCAGTTGGCCTTGTCCGATCTACAGCGCCAGTACGAGTCGCTGTCGCCCAGGGAAAAGGAGGTTTATGAACGGGTGGCCGAAGGTCAGGCCAATAAAGTTATCGCCATTGATCTGGGTATTAGCGAGCGCACCGTGGAAATCCACCGCTCACAAGTGATGAAGAAAATGCAGGCCCGCACCCTGGCGCATCTGGTGCGCACCAAAATAGATCTGGATGGAGCCGGCGTCACTTGAATCTATTGGCATAAATCAACAAGTTACGTAGATCATCGTATTTCAGCAACGCAGGCCATCTCTATGCTTATGGCATGAGTTCAGGTTCGCAGCATCAGCTTGTACACATGATAGACGCCGACGCATCGGTGCAGGATAGTATCCGCACCCTGGGTGAAGTGGTGGGCTTTGATGTGCGCAGCTACAAGTCAGCAGAGAGCTTCCTGGCCGCCCTGCCCGGTATTACCAGCGGCTGCATTGTGGCCGAGGCCGATCTGCCGGGCATAAGCGGTATCAGCCTGTTCAAATCACTGCAGGCCCGTGGTGTACACCTGCCCTTTGCGCTGCTGCTGAGCCGAGATGACAAAGCTCTGCGCTGGGCGGCGCTGGAAGCCGGTATCGCTCAAGTACTGGAAAAACCCCGCGCTGATCAGGCATTACTGGAATTCATTCTGGGCCCGGTAGTCCCCAGCGCTAGCGCTGGCTATGCCGGTTGAAACCTCAATATTCCCAACCTTGATTGCCGAGCTGGCGCAGCAACTGCGCGCCCGTCACTGGTTGTTGTGCAGCGCTGAATCCTGTACCGGCGGCCTCATAGCTGCCCTGTGTACCGCCCAACC
>JBJHDG010000021.1:0-14227 GCA_050486425.1 Pseudomonadales bacterium
GGTAGATATGATTTTCCATGGGCTCATCTGAAACTATGTGCGTCAGGTAGATGCTTGCCGTGCCTTCATAATTCAGCATCTCCATGCAGGCTCTGGTCATGGGAAAGTGCTCGAAAAGCTCAGCGCCACTGGCATCAAACGTGAACCTTTGGTGACCGCCAAGCATCATTTTATACGGGTCCATCGTTGCCGCCAGGAGATAGACGTACCAGCTCTCGCCAGAACTTCCTGGGACGGAGACAACAACGGTATTGTACCTATTCGAACAAGGGGAAAATGGCACATCAAGAGCAGTCTGTCTTGCCCTCCACATTGCCAATTCCTCTGCCTCCAGAGGAACGGGCGTCAAATTATGCTCTATCCAAGCTGGCGACCGATTAAAAGGATTGAGAAACGCGTCGATTACCGATTCTTCGTCGCCATTAATAAAGCGTGTCACATAACTATCCCCTTGTTTTACGACGATATAACCCACAGCGCCCATCGCTCGCAGGTCGTAGCTGGCAAGTACAGCATCAGTAGCTCGGCTCGCCACGATATCGCGAAGATAAATCTCGTAACCAAGCGCTTCCACTTCGGTTAATGAAGCGATTTCAATAGGTGTCGCCACAATTTGATAGATAACCGGAACTGTATTGATCTTTGGCCCGGTACTCTCACAAGCAGCAAGAGCTAAAACAAAGAGTAAGCTTGTTAGAAGTTTAGTTTTCATGTAGGTACCGATAGTAAAGTATCTGGGTTAAATAGCTTCAGCGACCAACGTATAACACAACGGCAACTGAGCCTGTTGATTCTGATAGACGGCGTAATCAACTTCGCGATTTAGGTGGGGATGCTCTTCCAGACGTTGTAGCTTGAATCCACCCTGGACACAGGCTGTAACGTTTGACATGAGCGGTGACCGGCCGGCACAGCCGGTTGGGCATCCGCTCGATGGAATGGTTAGACGTCGCTTTTCCCACGACTCATCCCATACAGAGACCAGACCACTCGCGCGTACCCTATCGCTACGAAAGCGAAAGAGAGTGCAGTTGCAGCCTTAAAGGCTGCCAACATTAAAACAGTGCTCGGCTCCAGGTTTCGCATGGAAAACCAGCTGTATACGGACAAGATGACAGCGAGGAGGATCCCAGCCAGCATGAAGTAGCGGCCTTTGGCTTTCGTTCCAAAGACTAGGATCGCGCTGGCAACCAAAAAGGCTAGAACGGCGACGGCCGCGAGCCCAACTTCCGCGTATATGAATCCGATCATCAGGTTGGTCTCAAAGGCGCTCGGCGACGGGGCCAGTCCTGCGAGATCGGGCCAGAGGGCAGCGGCGGAATTGTCTGGTGTGCTCATGAGCATTGAGATTAAAGGGGGCGGATCGCGATGTCTAACGTCATATCATCAGTGGCGCCAAAAGGTGGCGCGGCCCATGCACAAGCATAGGGCGTGACAGCTTCTGGCGCCACTGCATGGAGTGGTTAGGCGGCATCCACAACCGGACATTAGTTGGCAACGCGTGATTGGGCAAACTACTCAGGCCGGTGAAGCGCGCAAAGCTTGTGTCCATCCGGGTCTCGCACGTAGGCGAGATGTATGGCGCCGAGCCTGCCCTCTCGCAGACCAGGAGGATCTTCGATCGAAATACCACCATTTGCGATGGCAACGTCGTGGAACTTCTTGACCTGATCTAGGGAGCTACACTTGAAACCAATAGTGCCGCCATTGGCGAAGGACGCCGCTTTCCCATCAATGGGTTCACTGACGCAGAACGTATTTCCATCGTGCCGATAGAACAGCCGCGTTTGCCCGGTAGGATTGATGTTGCGATGAGGCTCGCCTACCCCAAGTACGGCAAGCACCGCGTCATAGAAGCGCTTGGAGCGCTCAATGTCATTGGACCCGACCATCACGTGGCTGAACATCCTGTATCTCCTGTAATTTTGGTTTGGAGCTTCTTCGACGGCCAGCTGATGCCGCCTAACGACCGCAACCGCGGCCGAGCGCAGCGAGGTCCGGGCCCGTAGGGCCGCACTGCTTGCGATTGTTATGGGCCGTGCTTGATTTATGCGCCTTCAATTTCTACTCGCTTATTTCGTTTGCGATACTTTTTAGCATATTCACGGCGCTGTTTAGTGACTTCATACAGCACTATGCCTGAGGTAGTTCCTAAATTTAAACTCTCGATCATTCCGAACATCGGAATACTCACACACATTTCGCTATGCTCAACGGCCAGATCGCTAATTCCTCGCGATTCGCTTCCAAACCACACAGCCAGTTTGTAGTGCTCAGTGTAATCAACCTCATGGAGTATGGCGTTCTTTTTACCCTTGATATGAGGTGAGGTCACAATTGAAATGAACTTGTTTTTCGTAAGATGTTCGATGCAAGCTTCAGTGCTGTCAAAGCGCTTAACAAAACTCCATTTGATCGCCGAAACAGAGGACTTTGATAGTGATCGGTTTTCACGCATTCCATGCCAATCGCCCGGCAGGGCTTTTCGTGGATCAATGATATAAGCCTTCTCAACACCTAAGGCGTTCACGTTTCTAATCACTGTGCCTATATTCACCATATCGTGAGGGTCTTCAATCACGGCGATAAGATTCTTGCATCTGTGGTTCTTGATTGCATCTGCGCGTAGCCGAGCGGACGGCTTCTCTTTTTTCATATCTTCCATTGAGATTACCTTCACCTCTGAGGCACATAACGCCGCGCACAACGGCGCGAGCGAAGCGAGTGTCCGGCGCCGCCAGGCGCGAATTGCTGCGCCTTGTTAGGTGCCGACACGCATAATTTCCTCATCTTCGACATTCTCGGAATAATCCTTGGAAAATAAGATCGAATTCTTTGACGGTTGTCTGGACGCCCTCTCGCGTGACCGTCTGCTCGCCGCAACAGGCAAGAATCGCATCGCGTGTCGCCACTTTGGAGCAGAAATTCTGGGCACGCGACGGCTTATCCGCTCCCGTGATGGTGTCGGGGTAGTACTGCTCTATCGCGCCGCGTTCCAGTACATAGACATCGACAGCTCTCAGCATTTCGAGTAGACGATGCTTCAACTCGAGCATCTGTACGTCTGTGCTGGTCTGGAGAACCGAGAGACGGTCGGCCTTTCTCTGCCATGCAAAGAACGCCTCCACTGCCGCGTCATGCTCTGCTTGGGTGCATGTTCCAGCCTTGAGTTCCGCCTGGACCCCCCTGACCTTCCGCCACAGGCCTCGCAGCTCCCCGGAATCGTGGGCGTCTTTGGCGTCCTTCGCGGATGGACCGTTGGCATCCGGTACGATCAATTCATCGACCTTTGCCAGAAGATTATCTCTGGCGGTCTTGACGGCATTGTCGGGGGCGATGTGGTCGAAACCGTTTACCAGCAGGTCGAGGTCGGCGATGACCGGTACTCGCACCCCGAACCTGGTGAAGAACTCTCGATAGCGCCGAATGTTCCCCTTGCCCGTGATCCGAGCGAACACAACCGGCACTTTCGACACGTCCCACGAGGGGTCAAGTGTCCGAGCGATGTGTGGCATTAGGAGGTAGTCGCTGTCACCCTCGACCAGGGCGACGGTATCTGCAAAGAAGGCTGCGTTGTTGTTTTCGAAACAGATGATCTGAAACTGGTCCTTGGCAGCCATGTCGGACAGGTCAACCGGCTGGACCAGAGTGAATGGCCTCGGCGCTGTCGCGGCATCCGACACCTTGCGTAGCTTTACAAACGTTTCCGTCGCCCCAGGACCGAAGAACATCGGGGAGTGAGTGGTGACGAGAACGTGGTGTTCTTTGGCAAAGACCCGCAAGGCATCGAAGAGAATGTGCTGGGCCTTGGGGTGAAGGAACAACTCCGGTTCTTCGAACAACAGCAGGTAGGATGCGGGGGCGGGTTCCTCGACCGGCGTCGCAACGGGCGCAAGCTTTGCCTTGAGCTCCACATAGGATCGCAGGATGGAGAAGACAATTGCGCGACGCAGACCGTCGCCCTTGGAATCGATTAGGCCTTCAACACCATCGTTAGCGTAAATGCGGGCTGACGAAAAGATGGTCTTTAATTCCGGTGGTGGAATCGTGATGCGAAGTGCCACGTCGGAAAAACTTTCGCGGACGTACTTCTCGACTGTGGACTCGATCAGTTTCACCTCATCGAGCCGCCCGTCCACGACTGTTCCGTCGGGCTGCTCGACGCGGTTGAGCTTGACGTTGAGTTCTTCGAAGAGCCGTTGCGCATCCGGCAACTTGGACTCGACGGCTTGCAGAAGGATGGCGAGGATTTTGCCGAACGGGGCGCTCTCGGTCGTCTTGATGTCGTCGGCGAGGTCTTTTACCGCCGGGATGTAGATCGGGTCAGGCAGCATCGGCTCGATGCTCTTGTCGATACCTGTCGGCAACGGTTGATCGGTGGCAGTTTTCTGATCGTCGGGCAGGGCGTCGGCGAGTTCCTGAATCTTCTGCCTTACGGCATCTTGATTCATGGTCGCATCGACGATGCCGTCCAATTCCTGGAACGCCTGTACCACTTTGGTGACGAATGCTTGTCCTGCACGACCGCCTTTCACAAGGGCAGCAATGTTCTCCGCAGAGAATCGGGCGTCGGTAGGTGTGAGTGTGTTGTAGAGCAGTGAACTCTTGCCAGTGGTGTCGTAGACACGCACGAGAACAAGTCGTCCATTCTTGACGATTCCAGCCACTCGCGTGCGGTGCTCGTCGGCCAGCCGGGCCAGGTCCGCCTCACTGATACCTTCGAAGGTCACCGCGACGCGGATAGGTTTGGACTCGTCGAAAAAGTGGCTGGCGGCCAGCTTGGTGCCAGAGAAGAACAGGGCCAACGCCTGCAAGAAGGATGACTTGCCCGCGTTGTTCTCCCCAATCAGACAGCCGAAGCGTGAAAGAGGGATCGTAACGTCCCTAAGCGCCCGGTAGTTGGTAATGGATAAGCCCGTTAGCCTCATGATCTCCAACAATCTCCCTCGGCACCTAACGTCGCTGTTCAACGGGCAGATCGCGTTGGCGCGGCTTTTGCGCAAGCAAAAGGCGTGACAATGCGTTTTGCTCCGTTTCCGTTGTTATGTGCGTTTCCAATCTGCGAGCCTCTCTCTAGAAACCCTGACAGCCTCCGGTGAGAACACGTCTGGATACCGCAGGATGACAGCTTCAAATGCAAACTCTCCAAGGCCCATACTCAGCAAGGCTTTGTAACCTTGGGTCTCCGTGGGCCGGCATACTGCTCGGTTGACTGACTCAATGATCCCGTGCCGCTCAATCATTTGCCAGGTACGGGTAGCTCGCGTCCTCTTACCGTTCTTTACTCGCAGCGTTTCCTCGTAAGCATATATCGCCTGCAAAGCTTCCTTCTCGGCCTTCGTGGTAGCACCGTACGACTCTGCTCGCAGCTCAGTAGCTCGTAACAAGGCCTGATTTGCAAGATCCTGGCGGCCTTTCTGGATGGCATTCTTCGCGAAAATCTCGCACTTGTCCGGAGAGTCGATTCTCTTAATCCTGTCGTCCATAAGCTCTCTCGATCATGCGCACAGCACATAACAGTGATTAGGCCGCAACTAGCCGCCTATCCAACCCGCAATCCGCCGTCTATTGTCCTGCCATCGGCAGCCTATCACGCAACCTCTCCAGCCATTTCAAAGCCATCCCGCCCCGCAATCTCACCCAAATCACTTTCCAAATCAACGCCTTCCCGACCGCCTAAATTCTAGATCGAATCAAACTCACACTCTGCTACTGCGTAATAGGCGGCCATCAGCCGGATAATAGGACGCCATCAGCAGCCTATCACTCAGACTCGGGCCCTCCCGCCAACCTCCCCCTCAACCCCGACAACCGCCTTGTTCTCCTCCCCAATGCCGCCTTCAACACCGCCTTCTCCCCCCACAAACAAACCCCATCCCGCGCGCGGGTAAGCCCGGTGTACACCAACTCCCTGGTCAGCAGTGGCAAATCACTAGGCGGCAACACCAGGCTTAAGCGCGTAAATTCCGAGCCCTGGCTTTTGTGAATGGTCATGGCCCAGGCACTGTCGTGGCTGGGAATGGACGATGGCAGATAGGCGCGCAGGCCCTGCTCGGTAGCAAACCAGATGCGCAGGGCAGAGGCATCTTCGCTATCGGTCTGCGCATCATGCAGGGCAATGCCCAGATCACCATTGAACAGGCCGGCGCGATAATCATTCTCGGTAATCAGCACCAGCCGGCCGTGATACCAGCGCTTGTCTGCCGGCAAACCAAATTGCTGCAGCAGCGCAGCATTGATGAGTTGATTGAGATTGTGGCTGCCATAGCTGCCCACACGGGTGGCGCACAGCACGCGATAGTGCGCGGCCTGAGCCAGCGCTTCTGCTGGGCTGATGCCTGGCGCGAGCAATACGCCATAAGCCGCGACGGCTTCCTGCACCAGCAGTTGCAACTGCTCGGGGCTGGTCACGGTTTGCTGCGTCAGTTCGCCATCTGAGGTGATCAACGCCAGCAGCGCATCCAGATCGCCGTCGTTCACCGCCTGGGCGGCGCGGCCGATCACGGAGTCGGCACTGAACCGGCGTGAGGTTTGCAGGGTAACCACATGGTCAGAGAGCTTGCTGAGGGGAGGCGCTTCTGCTGTTGGCGATGTTGCTTGCAATGTGGCGGGCAGCAACGCTGCTGCGGCCTCACGTTGCTCAGCGCTGAAATTATTCACGCCGGCCAGGGCACACAGCTCTGCCAGCACCGCACCGGATTCCACAGACGCGAGCTGGTATCTGTCACCCAGCAGCACCAGGCGTGCCTGGGTGGGCAATGCTTCCAGCAGTTTGGTCATCATGGGCAGATCCACCATGGAGGCTTCATCCAGGATCAGCACATCCAGGGGCAGCGGCTGTTCGCGATCAAACTTGGGTTTGCTGCTGCGGCCGCTCATGCCCAGCAGACGGTGCAGGGTTTGTGCCTGCTGGGGCATTTGCGCGGCCAGGTCAGCCGGCAGTTGCATGGCGGCAAGGCCGGCTTGCACGGATTCCATCATGCGCGTGGCGGCCTTGCCGGTGGGCGCGGCGAGTTTGATCAGGGGCGCGGCGGCGCCCTGCTGCCGCGCTTGCAACAGCAGCAGGTACATCAGGCGCAGCACGGTGTAGGTTTTGCCGGTGCCGGGGCCGCCGGAGATCAGCGCAAAGCGATGCCGCAATGCCACCAGGGCGGCCACGGCCTGCCAATCACAGGCATCGGGCGCCAACTGATCCCGGGTGAAGATACCGGCGGCGGGTAGCAGGGTTTGCACATCCAGGCTTTGCGGCGGTGCTTGCAGCATATCGCCCAGCTGCTGCGCCAGGCGTTGTTCGTAATCGTAGTAGCGCTGTAGGTAGAGCAGATCGCCATCGAGAATCAGGGGGCAGCGCGCCCCTGGCGGGCCCACCAGCGGGCTGGCCTGCAGGGCGCGGCGCCAACTGTCGGCATCGGTGAATGCGGCTTGATTGGTACCCGGTAACTGCGGCGGTGTTTGTATGCACAAACAACTGTGACCTTCCTGCACGGCATTTACCAGCAAAGCCAGGCTGAGCGCCACCGGGGGTGATGCCCCATGACGCAGGCCCCAATCCGCCAGCGCCAGGGCCAAAGGTTCCAGATAGTCATCGGCAACGGCCTGTGTCAGTTGTGCACGCAGTTCAGTGTTCATCAGTGCCCACCAATAGCTGCTCCAGCGCGAGCAGCAACTCCGCTGCTGGCCGGTGGCTGTACACACCCGTGCTGCAATCGCGGCCGTTCATGCCGCGCAGGAACAGATAGTGCACACCGCCAAAGTCCCGTTCGAGTTGATAGTTGGGCAGGCGCTCACGGAGATAACGGTGCAGCGCCAGGCTGTAGATGAGGAATTGGATATCGTAGTGGCCATGGGCAATGGCGCCCTGCAAGGCTGCATCGCCGTAGTCGGCCAGCGTGGGGCCGAGATAATTGCTCTTGTAGTCCAGCACAAAGTAGCCGGCCTCGCTGCGCACGATCAGATCAACAAAGCCCTGCATCATGCCGCGGATCTGCCAATGCAGGTTCTCTGGGGTGAAGCTGGTGTAACCCGCGTCTTGCAGCAGTTGCAACATCTGTTGCAGGCGACAGCCGGAGAGGCGCAGAAAGAATTCCATTTCGGCGCGGCGCGCCTGGGGCGGCAAGGCTTGCAGCGGGCCGATGCCGGGCAGCGGGGTTTGCAAGGTGCGGGCGAGCAAGCCTGCCACTTGTTCCAGCAGGGTTTGCCACTGCGTGGTGTCGGCCAGCACCTGGCCTTGCCGCCGCAGATGGCGCGCAATGGTTTGCTGCATGGCATCGGGTTGGGTGAACCAGTCGGCGGGCTCTAGCAACTGCAGGATTTCCTGCAGCATATCGTGCAGGGCGCTACCAAAGCCGGGGCCGCGCATTTGATCCAGCAGGTCGGTGGCGGCCACGGGCAGCGGCGCATGCACTTCATCGTCCGCACCCGACACCGGCTCGGCACGGCCACCACCGCGCACCAGGCGCGAGAAGCTGTAGATGGACCAGATGGGTTTGGGTGCCGGCAGATCCTGGCGCAGTTGCTGGGTATCCTGGGTCGGCACGGCGGGTGCGCTGGTGGACGCCGCTGGTAGTGGCAGTGTCTGGATATTGATGTGCTCGCAATTGTTGCAGAGCCGCTCGAGTACAGCGCTGACCCGCTCGGGGGTTAACTTGTTGGGTGCATCTTTGCTTTCACTGAGTTTCTCACCGGCATTGGTTTGCTGCTCCTGATGCAGCAACCAGGCCAGCGCGCTGTTACTGGCATCCTTCACGGCATCCCAACCCAGATAGAGTTGCTGCTCGGCGCGGGTAACAGCCACATAAAACACGCGCATCAGCTCGGCACGTTTCTCCCGAATGGCCTGCGCCTGATGTTGGCGGGCGTTGCCATCGAGCTTGGTATCCAGCCAGGCAGCGCCGCGCTCATGATAGGCCCAGGGTGGGTTGGACACCTTGTTGTCCAGATCCATCCAGGCGGCGACCGGCATAAACACAATGGGAAACTGCAAACCTTTTACCGCATGCACGGTGGCAATGCGTACCAGATCGGCTTCGGATTCCAGGCGCAACTGGGTGGCTTCCACATCGGCTTCCACGCCAGTGCCGCCGCTGGCGGCCTGCAACATTTGCGTATTGAGATAGCTGATCAGCCCCGACTGCCCATAGGTGTGGCTTTGCGCGGTTTGCAGCAGCTCGCCCAGTTGCAGGTAATTGGACAGGCGGCGTTCGCCATCCACCAGTTGCTGCAATGCCGGTAGCGCGCGTTGCAACAGCGGCTCCAGCATGGCCAGCACGCCATGCCGTTGCCAGCGCTCATGGGCCTGCTGCATCTCATCCAGCCACCGCTGCCAGGCTTGTTCATCGCTGCGCAGTTCCAGCAACTGCTGCTGGCGACAACCCAGCAGCTGGGTGCTAAGGGCGGCGCGCAAGGCGTCTTCGTCGGTGGGCACGGCGGCTGCGCGCAGTAACAGCAGCAGTTCCTGGGCCTGCTCGCTGGCGTAAACGTTATCGCGCTGAATGCATACCGCCGGAATGCCGGCCCAGCTCAAATCCCGCTGAATCTGCGCCGCTTCCCGGTTGGCATTCACCAGGATGGCGATATCTGTCGGCCGTACCGGCACCTGGCTGCCATCGGCCAGCAACCAGGTATGTTGGGCGGGATCCAGCAGTTGTTTGATCTGGCTGATACAGGCTGCCGTCCAGTTACCCAGCACTTCATCCTTGTTGGCCTTAACCGCATCCGGCGGTTGCCGCCATAAATGCAATGCGGGCACAGTGCCGGCGGCATCAGGAGCGATGCGCTGCAGCACTTTATCCTGGTGCGCACGGCCGGCTTGCACTAGCGTGAAATCAATGCCGTCCAGCACAAAGGCATCCGGCCGTTGCTGAAACAACTGCGCCACTGCCGCCAGCAAGGCGGGTGTGGAGCGGAAGTTGGTATCCAGGCTGTAACAGTGGCCGGCTGCTTGCGCAGCGGCCAGATAGGTGAAGATATCGCCGCCGCGAAAGCCATAGATGGCCTGCTTGGGATCGCCGATCAAAATCAGGCCGCTTGGCGCAGCCGTTTCCACTGCTGCCGCTGCTGGCACTGCCTGCGATAGATAGATGCGCTGGAAAATCTCGTATTGCAGCGGATCCGTATCCTGAAACTCATCCACCAGCGCCCAGGGCCAACGCATACGCAAGGCGGCGGCCAGGGCGTCGCCGGTGCCAGGTTGCGCCAGGGCGTGCTGCAGGTCCTGGATCATGTCGTTGAAGCTGAACAGGCGCCGAGATTGTTTGCGCTCGGCGACCAGGGTTTGTACCGCGGGCAGGGCTTGGTGCAGGAGCAGGTGGGATACCAGGGTATGCAACTCACCAAGTTCGCGCACTGCAGAAACTTGCGACAGCGGCTGGACACCCGCCGCTTCAGCTTTAGGCAACATATAATCATCGGTGTTATCCGGGTCTGCCACCCACACCAGCCAGTCCGGCAACCGGGGATAATCTGGATCTGCGGCCGCAAGCACCTGCCGCAGTTCAGCGATTAGTTGGTCAGGATTGATGGGATCACCAATAACCGCTCGCACGAGCTTATTTTTTCTGAAACCACCAGCGGCCACAAATGTGCTGAGGGCATCGGCCAGCTCATCGCACAACGCCTGCTTGTTACTCCATATGGCCTGAATACGATGGCGCGCCGCTTCCAATCCCGGCCCATACAATTGCATAAAGGGTTTCGCCAACAAAGGTTGCAATGCTTCGTACAACGCTTTCGGCTGCCCAAAGCCGGCATACAAGGCCGCGCCCTGGCCGCCACTTGCACCCTCACCCAACACCAGGCTGCGCCAATAATCCTTGCAGGCTTCTTCCCACAGGCTGTTGTCATCTGTCTGTTCGCCGCGATCAAAGGCCAGGCCGCTGCCAAAGGCATGTTCCGCCACGGCGCGTTGGGTAAAGCCGTGAATGGTGACTATGGTGGCCTCGTCGATGCGGTTGGCGGCATCCAGCAGCTTTTGTGTCAGCGCGGCGACGCTGGCCTCGCCGCGCCCTTGCTGCAGAATGGCCAACACCAGCTGTTGCTCCTGATCCTCCGGGGCTTGCTGTGCTGGCTGATCCAGCAGCGGCGCCAGGCGGGCGGCCAGCAGCAGGCGTTTGCGAATCCGTTCCCGCAGTTCCTGGGTAGCGGCCTTGGTAAAGGTCATCACCAGGATCTGGTTGATAGCGAGCTTTTCTTCCAGCAGCAGGCGCAGGAACAAACCCGTCAGGCTGAAGGTTTTGCCGGTGCCGGCGCTGGCTTCGATCAGGCGCAGGCCGCGCAGCGGCATGCGAAGCACATCGAAGGGTTCCCGGGTCATGGCGTCGCCTCCCCGGCATCCAACGCGCTGCGATGGCGCACCAGGGGTTTAATCAGAGTCTCCAACAACTGATGGGGCTCCGCACCAAGCTGGAAGGCTTCCGCGCTGGTATCCATCAGCTGCACATAGGGATCCTTGGCCACATAGGATTCGTGATAGTCACTCGGCTTTAAGGCATAGCGCGCCCTTTCCAGGGCAGTTTCCGGCGCGGGTTTTTCCAGATCAAACCCCTTGGCTTCGACAAACTTTTCCGCCAGCGCCGGCAACAGCCACAGCGGGCGACGATGGGCATCACGCGCCGCCTGCGCCAAGGCGGTTAAAGCCTTGATGGCGGCGTCCTGTTCAATCTGAAACTGGAACAATTGCACCTTATCGTCTGTACTGATGCCTGCCAGCTGCATATCACCGGCATGCCCCTGGGCCTTGCAGGCGAGAAAATCCACCCAGTGTGGCAACTGGTATTCCAGGCGCATGTCGCCAGCGCGATAGCGCCGAATACCTTGGGCGCTGATATCCGGCACCCGCCCATGCACCTGCACAGCACCCAGCATCAGATTCACCTGCATACCCTGGGCTGGTTCATCCCAGTTGCCAACCAGTTCATGCAACTGCTGAATGGCGGGCAATTGCTGTGCATAGGCTGGGCCATCCAGCGGTGCGGGTGGCAGCAAGGCTTGGGCACGCAGCAGCGCGTCCGGCGCCTCCGGCAATGCCTGGCCGCTTTGCAAGCGCTGTAACAGTTGTGCGCGCAGGCTGTGACGCTCCAACCGTTCCAGGGTCCAGCTTTCTTCATCCGCCAGGCCCTCCTCGGCGTTCGGCAGATGCAGCTGCAACTGGTCGCGGAAAAAGAATTGTAGTGGATGGCGCACAAAGGCTTTCAGGGTATCCAGGCTCAAACTTTGGGGTGCGGCCTCGGGCGGCAGCTGGCTGCCATCGGCGAAGGGCATGTCGGCTTGTTTATCGCCGGTGCCCGGTGCTTGTGCAAACCAGGCCTGATGGAAACTGAAAATGCGCTGGGGTGCCGCCGCTTGCAGATAGCGCGGGCTGAACGGCTGCATGGGTTGCCAGCTCAACAGCCGTTGGGTGGCATCGCGCTCGGCAGTATTGGCGCCGGCAAAATGATACTGCTGCAAAAAGGCCAGCAGCTCGGCCACCAAGGTGCTGGGCTGACGCAAGGTGCCGGTGCGCAGGTCCTGGCCGATGTAGCTGAGATAAAAAACATCGCCGGCTGCCAGCAGCGCCTGTAAAAAGAGCAGGCGATCATCCTCGCGCCGGCTGCGATCACCCAGCCGCGGTGCCTGCTGCAACAGGTTCATGCTGTGGCGCACATCCTGCCGGGGAAAGTCACCGTCGTTTAAGCCCAGCAGACAAATCACCCGAAAGGGCAATGCGCGCAGCGGCATCATGCCGGCAAAGTGCACACCACCACCCAGAAAGGGCTGGGCCTGACTGCTGCGGCCAAGTTCATCGCTGAGCATCTGCCGCACCGCCGGCCAGGACAACGGCACCTCGGCCAACGCCTGCTGCGCCGCGCCCAGTTCACTGATGCATTCATGCAGCAGCGCCAGCGCCTGCTCCTCGTCGTTGTCCAAGGCGCCATCGCTGCTGCTGCCGAACAAGGTTTGCAGCAGCGCGTTCAACCGATCCTGCCACTGGGCCGCCGTCGCGGCGCTGGCCAGCTCGGTGGCCGCCGCGCGCAGCGCTGTCCACAGACGCCAAAGGCGCCCCAATGCCAACGCGCTATTGCCTTCCAGATCACTCCAGGGCGCGACACCGTCCACCAGCGCTTGATCATCCTGCATGGCCACACCCAGCAGCAGCCGATCCAGGCCAAAGGCCCAACTGTGTTCAACCCAAGCGCCGGCACCCAACGCGGCGCGTTGCTGGGCATCCAAACCCCAGCGCACACCGGCGCCGCTGAGCCAGGTTTGCAGGCGCTGCAGATCGGCGCCATCCAGATCGAACTGCCGCATCACGGCGGGCACCGCCGCCAGATCCAACACATCCTGCAACCGCCAGCGCCACAGGGGCAGCGCCAACAGTTGCTGAAAGGTCTGGCAAATGGGATGGGCCAGCAAGCGGGGTTGATCGGAAACGCTGAAATTGATGCGGCGCCCACCCCGGGCGCCGCCAAACACCGACTGCACATAGGGCGCATAGGTGGCCACATCCGGCAGCATCACCAGCACATCCCGGGGTTGCAGATCCTGATGCCGGGCCAGCAGATCCAGCAACTGATCGTGCAGCACCTGCACTTCGCGCAAGGGCGAATGGCAGGCATGAATTTGCAGCGAATCATCCTCTGCTGCCATGCCGGCTTGTGCCGGCACCGGCTGCAAGCGCATCAAACCGGCTTGCACCTGATGCAGCAGTTTATTTCCTGCCGGCGCTTGATACGCCATCAGCTCACCCAACTGCGGCTCGGCGATGGCGGCCAGTTCATCGGCATAGAGCAGGCGCAGGAAATCCCGTGCCGGCCGACCCCAGGCGGCAAGCAGCGGATGCGCCATTACGGCATCGGTTTCACCCGGCAACTGCGCAACGTCACTGAGCGCTGCCAGCTCCAAATGCGGCAGCGGCCGGCTTTCAATATCACCCCAATACAGATCGCTGGGATTTTGCAGCAAAAAATGCACATCCAGTTCCTGGCCCAGGGCGTAGAGCAGACGCAGATAATCCGGCGGCAAGTGCCCAAGACCAAAACAAAACAGCCGCGTCGGCCAAGCGCTGCGTTGTAACCGGCCAGTGCGCTGGGCTTGCAGGAATTCTTCCAGCAGTCGCGCCCGATGGCGTGCACCCAGACGCGCCACCAACGCGCGCCAGAGTGGCGCCTGCCAGCGGCCTGGATCTGCGTCCGGTGTGGCGCCGGCTTCCCAGGCCGCCAGCAGATCGCGGCGATAAATCAGGTATTCATCC
>JBJHDG010000022.1:0-13820 GCA_050486425.1 Pseudomonadales bacterium
CCTGCCCTGGGTCCGATTTCGTTGATACCCAGGCGTCGATACTCCACCGCCAGGATGTTGTAGCTGCGGTTGGAGAAAATCACGTTCACCACCTTGAGTCGCTCCCGGGCCTGAGTCCACAGACACAGGATGCTGTACATGGCTCCGCCATCACCCAGCAGCGCCACCACCTGCCGATCCGGGCACGCCAGGGCAGCCCCGGTGGCCACAGGCCCACCCTGACCGATAGCACCGCCGGTAAGGCTGAGCCAGCTGTGCCGCACGCTGCGCGCCAGCAGCGGACTGGCAGCGCCACCGCCACCGGAATCAGAAGCAATGATGACGTTCTCCGGCAACCCTCGGGCCAGCAGCTGGGCCACGGCCATGGTTTTGATGGGGCCCTCCGGCGCCGCTGGCAAGTCACGTCCAGCGCGGACGCCTTGCGGTGGTGCCTGCACCGCCTCCGCCAACGCGGCCAATGCGCCGAGCACATCCTCATGACGATGCGCCAAACGCGATACCACGCAGGTTTCCGGCACCGGATCGCTGGGCAAATGCTGATAGGCGAAGAAACTCACCGGCGCATCCGCGCCCGCGAGTACCAGGCGCGGCACCTGGGCCAACAGCGCCTGGATCTGTTCTGGAAAATAGGGAATGCGTGAGACCCAGGGCAGCTCGGGGCCGGCTTCCATACGCGCCGGGAACGTAGGTGCAAACAGTTTACAGCCGGTGGCCGCCGCAACGCGGGCCGCCAGATGCAGCCCAGCTTCGCTGAGACCCGGTCCGTCCAGCAACAGAATGCTGTTTGCATCCAGGGCCTGAGCCGCCTCGGCGACCGCCGCCGGTGGCACCGCCGGTCGCGCCGGCTGCCAGGGTTGCGGCGGCAGGTAATGCGCCGGATTCCAGGCACAGTCCGCCGGAATGATCAGGGTTGCAATATTACCCAGGGGCGTGGGGTTCGGGGTCATGGCGGCACGCCAGGCAGACACCGCATCCTGACTCAGACCGGTGGCACTGCGGGCACTCCGCACCCAGGCCGACACCGGCCGTGCCACCCCGGCAATATCTGCCGTCAGTGGCGCCTCATAGGGCACATGATGAATGGCATGGTCGCCAACAATATTGATCAGAGGCGTATCCGCCCGGCGTGCGTTATGCAGATTAGCGATGCCGTTACCCAGGCCAGCGCCCAGATGCAACAGGCTGATGGCAGGTTTACCCGCCATACGCCCATAGCCGTCGGCCGCCCCGGTACATACCCCTTCAAACAGCGTCAGCACCGGACGCATACCTGGCACCTGATCAATGGCCTGCACCAAATGCATTTCCGAAGTGCCTGGATTGGCGAAGCAGCAATCCACGCCCAAATCCACCAACGTACGAATCAGACTCTCAGCACCGTTCACAAGTATTCCTCAGCGAAAAAAACGGGGGCCAAGGCCCCCATTTTGATGTCGTGCGTAACTGCCCAGGCGGATCAATAGCCTTCCAACTCACCATAACGATTACGGTGGAACACCTGGTCACCAAAGGTCTGCTCGGCAACAGCAGCACGCTTCATGAAGAAACCGATATCGAATTCATCCGTCATGCCGATACCGCCATGCATCTGTACGGCTTCCCGGCTTACCAGGGTGTAGGTTTCGCCCACCTTGGTTTTTGCCAGACTGGCCAGCTTGGCCACTTCTTCCCGGGCCCGACCCTCGTCCAATGCAGTGAGGGCTTCCAGCACCACCGACTTGGACAACTCCACCTCACAGAACATATCGGCAGCCCGGTGTTTCAAACCCTGAAAGGAACCGATGGGCACGCCAAACTGCACCCGTTCCTTCAGGTAGGCAACGGTGCGCTCGAAGGCTTCCTGGGCGCTGCCCAGCATTTCCGCGGCCAGGCCAATACGCGCCACATCCAGGGTGGCATCCAGCACATCTGCACCTTTATCGACTGCGCCCAGCATATCGGCCTTGGCAACGCTGACATCCTTGAATTCCACGTTGGCAGCATTGCGGCTGTCGGCCATTTTGGTACGGGTAACACTGACACCCTTGGCGTTGCGATCCACCAAAAACAGGCTGATACCGTTGCGATCCCCGGCGTTGCCGCTGGTGCGGGCAGCGACAATCAACTTGTCAGCCACATGACCGTCCAGGACGAAGGTTTTCTTGCCATTGAGCACATAGTCACCAGCCTTGGCCTCGGCTTTGGTGGCAATACCATAGGGGTTATGCCTGGGACCTTCTTCCAGCGCCAATGCCAGCAACAGGGTGCCGCCAGCCACTTCCGGCAGCAAGCTGGCTTTTTGCTCATCGGTGCCACCCAGGTTAATGGCGGTACCGCCCACCCACACAGTGGCAAACAAGGGGCTGGCAGTGAGGGTTCGGCCGCTCTCTTCGGTCACCACGCCCAGGCCCTTGTAGCCGAAATCCAAACCGCCAAACTCTTCTTTCCAGGGAATGCCGGCCCAACCCAGCTCCACCATCTGCTGCCAGGTACCCCGATCAAAGCCATCGGCATTGTCTTCGTCACGCAACTTGCGCAGCTGGGCGATGGGGGTGTTATTGCTGCAGAAGTCCTTGGCAGCATCCTTGAGCATGTTCTGCTCTTCGTTAAGTATCATCGGCATAGGTGCATCCCCTGAAACGTTGAAATGACAAGTCGGCGAAAACGAAAGCCCGGATTATCCAACCTTCCGCGCCAAAACCCAAATACTGATTTCAATCCGGCAGCCCCAGCACACGCTTGGCGATGATGTTGAGCTGGATTTCCGAGGAGCCCCCGGCGATGGTGCCAGACTTGCTGCGCAGCCAGATCCGGGTCAATGCCAGCTCCTCGGGGCTGAAGGCATCCCCCTCCCAGCCCAGGCCCTGGCTGCCCATCAGGGTCAGCTGCAGTTCATAGCGGCGCTTACGTAATTCAGAACTGAAATATTTGAACATGGAGGTGGCAAATGTCAAAACACCACCAGCCTGGTTCTCTTCCTGGGAGCGGCGCTGGGTCAGGGCGAAAGCCCTGCCATTCATTTCATGCTGCAGCAAGCGACTGCGCAGCATCGGGTCAGCGATGCGTCCCCGGGCATCCAGCCCCAGGTACTGCCGTGCGCAATCCAGCGGTGTGAGTTGGATCTCCGGCAAGGCACTGCCGCCCTGGGCACCAGACAGAGAGGAGCGCTCATGCTGCAGCAAGCGCTTGCCGATGCTCCAACCCTTGCCCGGCTGTCCCACCAGGTCCTGCTTGGGCACTTTCACGTCGGAAAAAAACACTTGGCAAAAGGGTGAGGTGCCGTTGATCAGGAGAATGGGCTTCACGCTGACACCAGGGTCATGCATGCTGAACAATAAAAAGCTGATGCCCTCATGCTTGGGCACGTCCCAATGGGTGCGCACCAGGCAGAACATCCAGTCCGCATACTGGGCGCCGGAAGTCCAGATCTTGCTGCCATTGACCAGATAGTAATCACCACAGTCATCGGCTCTGGTGCTGAGGCTGGCCAGATCCGAGCCGGCGCCCGGCTCCGAATAACCCTGGCACCAGCGGATCTCACCATTGGCGATTTTCGGCAAATGCCGGGCCCGCTGTTCAGCGTTACCCAGCTCCAGCAGGGTAGGACCGATCATGCTCACCCCCATGCCGCCCAGGGGTGCGGGCGCGCCATACTGGCGCATCAGTTGCCGCAGCTGTAACGCCTCAGCGGCACGCAAACCGGCACCACCATATTCCTTGGGCCAGGTGGGTACGGTATAGCCACGTTCGTAACAGGCATCGAACCAACGCTGACTGTCTGACTCGGTACGACGTGCGCCCCCACCGGCGGCGCCCATCTCCCGACCTCGCAGACTGGCTGGCAATGTCTGCTGAATCCAGGCTTCGGTTTCCGCGGCGAAACTACTGCTGGTCATGCCTGCCTCCTGCTGAGAACTTTGCACCCCTTGCGGCACCTCATGCGCTTCCCCTCCCCAGGGTTCATCCGGACAATAAGCCAGACCCGGAATCTAACCCCCTGATCCGGAGCTGTCGATAACAGGGATCAGGCCCCAGGAAGCAGATGCCGACACCTACCTCTCCCCCGCTTGCACAGCTGCAACAGGACCTGCAACGGCGTCTGCACCGCACCCTGCCCATGGCCAGGCTGGAACCCGTGCTGCTGCCGGCCTGTGCCGGCATGCATCTGGCACTGATCAATGCCGACTTTCCCACCGGCCCGCTCGCCGCGGAGGTGGTACAGGCGGTGGTGGCGACGCCCGCCTACTGGGCCTTTTGCTGGGGTAGCGGTCTGGGACTGGCGCAATTGCTGCACCAGCACCCGCACTGGGTGCGCGGCAAGACGGTGTTGGATCTGGGATCAGGCTCTGGTGTAGCGGGCATCGTCGCCGCCCGCCTGGGCGCAGCCCGAGTGATCGCCTGCGACAATGACCCGGATGCGCTGGCCGCCAGCAATGTCAATGCCGCCCTGAATGAAGTCAGTCTGGACCTGCTGCCTGAGCTTGCGTGCCTGCAGCAGGTACCGGATCTGATCCTGATGGCGGACGTACTCTACGACAGATCCAATCTGCCACTGCTGGAACTGGCCCTGAACCTCTGCCCCAATGTCCTGGTGGCGGATTCCCGCATTCGCCGCTCACCGCATCCGGCCTTCCGGGAAATCCATCAGGTGCCGGCACTGACCCTGCCCAACCTGGGTGAGTTCGATGAATTCGGCACTGTACATCTGTATTTGCATGGCCGCCTCTAGGCGCCAACTAGCCGGGTGGCAACTGCTCAGATAAGTCCCCAAGCAAGTTCTCTGTCGGCGCCCCGGTTGACACTGCGGGCAGGCGCTGCGGCTGTAGCAGAAGCACGGCCTCATGCCGCAGGAGGCGCTGCCGCAACACTGCACTGGTGGCAACGGCAGGATCCGCCAACCAATCGGCGCGGGCCTGGTGCGTAGGAAAACCCAGCAGGATCAGACTGTCATAGGCAGGCCCGGGATGAGCCACCAGTGGCCGCAAATGTGCCTGCCAAAGCAACGCGCCGCCGTACCGATGCAGACTGGGTTCATCCTCCGTGGACCAATGCGCCAAGGGTGTTTGTGCGCTGTTTTCCCAGCGCAGCAGACGCAGAACCCAGGCTGGATACTCCTGTGATGCCGGCGCCAAGTGGGTAACCGCATCAACCGACCAATGTGCATCGGAAAAGGGTGCATCGGTCAGTGGATGCGCGGCCAGCACCATAAACTGCTGCATCCTGCTTGACGCCTGACCTGTGTAGTTGCGCAGATCAGCAACATCGAGACGCTCCACAAAGGCTTTCCCACTTGGATAGCTGAGTAAACTCAGGAACGGCCAGTTGTCGGCACTGCTGCCTTTGCCCAGCTGTTCGGTGGTGGCCAGCCACAAGGGCGTGCCGCCCAGGCGCTGCAGACGCTCCCGCAGGTGCGCATGCAGCTGTTGCTCCGGCAAGGGTTCCAGCAGCAAGGCGTCCGCGTCCGATGCCGGTAGCGGCGCCGTCAGCTGCAGCAGCAACAAGGGTTGCTCACGACGCTCTGCCTGCAACATGATGCGCAGGGTCTCCGCACCCAATGCCCAGCCCAGCACAGCCAGCGCCAACACCAATCCCACCAAAAACACCAGAAAACCCAGTGCCCCTTTGCTCATCTCCCGCCTCATCCAGCAACGCAAAGGCGCACCCTGCGCCAGCGGCAGATAAATCTCAAGTGCAGCCGCCCCAAGCCCGATTGAACCCGGCCATTGAATCGGTGATAGTTAGCCCACTTCAATTTTTCATCTGTTATCAGGAGTCACCATGTCAAACGCACAGTTGGACGAGTTTCGCCGCGAAGTCCGCGCCTGGCTGGAAGAAAATTGTCCCAAGGGGGCAAGAGGACCAGGCCCGATCTTCATGCCCGGTCGCCGCCTGCGCACCGATGATGCGGATACCATCCTGTGGAAGGAGCGGATGGCAGAAAAAGGCTGGACGGTTCCCACTTGGCCTAAGGAATACGGTGGCGGCGGCTTGTCCCGCGCTGAAGCCGCAGTACTGCACCAGGAACTGAATCGAATCGATGCCCGCATGCCGCTGATGGGGGGCATGGGCGTCAGCATGATTGGCCCCACCCTGTTGGAATATGGCACCGAAGAACAGAAAAAACGGCACCTGCCACCGATTTGCCGCGGTGAGATCAACTGGTGCCAGGGTTACTCAGAGCCGGGTGCCGGCTCGGATTTGGCCTCACTGCGCACCCGCGCCGATGACAAGGGTGATCACTTTGTTCTCAACGGACAGAAGATCTGGACCTCAGGTGCCCAGTTCGCCGACTGGATGTTCGCACTGGTACGCACCAATTTCGATGTCCCCAAACATGACGGCATCAGCTTTGTACTGCTCGACATGGATCAGCCGGGCGTGTCAGTGCGCCCCATCAAGCTGATCAGCGGCGCCTCACCCTTCTGTGAAACCTTTTTTGACAATGCCATTGCCCGCAAAGAAGACCTGGTTGGCGAACTGAACAAGGGCTGGACTGTCGGCAAACGCCTGTTACAGCACGAGCGCTCCGGCCAGGGTGGTCTCGGTGGCGGTGGCGGCCGGCCCCAGCAGGCCAGTGCCGGCAGTCTCGACACGGTGGCGAAAAAGTATGTGGGCGAGCAGGACGGGAGGATTGCGGATCCGGAATGGCGCATGCGGGTGCTGACCATGAACATGAACCAGCGGGTGTTCGGCCTGACCACCAGGCGCGCCATGGAAGAGAATCTGGACGGCCGCACCCCGGGCGAAGCCACCTCCATTTTCAAACTCTACGGTTCCACCCTGACGCGGGACCGTGCGGCCATGGTGGTGGATTTGATGGGCAGCCAGGGCCTGGGCTGGGATGGTGACAGCTTCAGTGAGGCCGAACTGGAATCTACACGTGCCTGGCTATCCACGCGCGCGGTCACCATCTACGGCGACACCAACGAGGTACAGAAAAACATCATCGCGAAACGGGTATTGGGGCTGCCGGACTGAAACTGGATCTTCGCAACAGAAGCGCGTTACTGGGGGCCCTGGGCCAACAGCAATTCGACCTGGCCGTGATCGGCGGCGGCATCACCGGCGCCGGTATTGCCCGGGATGCCGCCATGCGCGGGCTGCGGGTGGCGCTGATCGAAGCCAGGGATTTTGCCAGCGGTACCAGTAGCAGATCCACCAAGCTGGTGCATGGCGGCATCAGGTATCTGTTGCAGGGCGATCTCAAGCTGGTACGGGAAGCCGCCCGAGACCGCCAGGTGATCGCCAACCTGGCGGCGCATCTGGCCCAGCCCACCTGCTTTCTGATACCCGCCCGCCATCCTGGTCAGGTACTGAAATTCCGCACCGGCCTCTGGCTGTATGAACGCATCGGCCAGGTGCCAGCCAAGGATCATCATCAGCACTGGTCGCGGGCGGAACTCAAGGCCCGGGAACCCCTGGTGGATCCGGTAGCCCTGGGTGCCCAGGCTGGCGTGCTGGCCTACCCGGAATACCTGACCGACGATGCCCGCCTGACACTGGCCAACCTGCGCAGCGCCCAGGCCCATGGCGCCTTGGTGCTGAACTATGTGCAGGCCGTGGGCTGTGCCCATGACCAGGGCCGGGTTAACGGCGTTTACGTCACTGATAACAGTGCCCTGACGCCGACCAGCACCGAACCGGAGGCGCAGCTGCTGAAAGCCCGCTGCGTGGTTAACGCCGCTGGTCCTTGGGTGGATCAACTGCGGTTGTTGGAAACGCCAGCAGCCACCAAACAGTTATGCCTGACCAAGGGCGTCCACCTGGTGGTGCCCAGTGCACGCCTGCCGCTCAAGCACACCCTGAATCTCAAGGCCGCCGATGGCCGCGGCATCTTCGTGATCCCCCGCGGTCCGTCCCTCTACATAGGCACTACGGATACGTTTTATCCAGACAACAGCTACTGGCCTGAAATCACCACGGCAGACGTGACCTATTTGCTGGCCACCGTGAACCGCGCTTTGCCGGATGCGGACCTGACGCCTGCAGATATCAGCAGCCTCTGGTCTGGCCTGCGGCCATTGATTGCGCAGCCGGGCCGGCAACCGTCGGAAATTTCGCGGCGCGATCTGATCATGCAGACCGACAGCGGACTGGTAAGTATTGCCGGCGGCAAACTGACCGCCTTCAGACGCATGGCGCAACGTGTGGTGGACCACTGCCAGCAGCTACTGGGCGCTGCGGTCAGCAATTGCCGCACCGATCAGGAGCCATTGCCTGGCGCCAGTCTGGGCATGGATGTCGCGGCCCTGCGTCAGACGTTGCGCAGCAGCTGCAGCGACGCTGACAAGCTGGATCGACTGGTGTCACTCTATGGCCAGGAAGCCAGTGGCATTCTTGCTGAGGGTGGCGACGTTGCGGCGGAGGCCAGGTTTGCAGTGCTCACGGAAGGTGCGCTGCACTTGGAAGATTATTGGGCCAGGCGCAGCGCCCGGATGTGCTTTGACACGGATGCCGGCATGGCGGCCCTGGCACCCGCAGCCGCCGCCATGGCACCATTGCTGGGTTGGTCTGACGCTGAGCAGGCGCGGCAGATCGCACATTGTCAGGCGTTGTATGCCAGGGACCGGGCTTGCCTTCACCTTGCACCAGCCTCCGGAGTGAGTGCGATTTCCTGAGGACAGCTGAGCGCGCCCAGTACCAAAGGCCAGCACGGGACTCTCTGCACGGGACTCTCTGCACGGGACTTGGCGCACAACCTCAGTTAACCAACTGTTAGCGCAGCAACCATTGTGCAGGAATACATCTAAGCTTGAGAGAGGCAGCGTTGGGTTAACTCCGGCTGCCTATCGGGTTTGTGATGAATATGCAGGCGGCAACACCGCCGACAGGCTATAAGCACAGGGACCAGGCTGAATTTGCAAATTGTCAGGCAAGGCTATGGGTAGCGCGGCCACATATAAACAGATCCTGCTGGGTCTGGCGTTACTGTTTCCACTGCAGGTGGCGACGGCTGACGTCTCCTTGTCTGCAGCAGTGGCATCCCAAGACCCCGAACAGGATGTCCAAAAGGCGTTGACGCTGGCACTGGCCGAATCCGACCTTGCCCGTGCCGCAGCGCTGGAACTGATACTGCTGGATCAGGAGGACCGCGCCGACTTCCCGGACCAGGATCCGCTGCCAGGCTTCCCAATGCAGCCAACCTTGCAGATCCTGGGCACTGACGTAGCCCCTGGCAACAGCGCCCGCCTCGCCTGGACGCCCAGCTTCAGCTTCGATGGCCTGGCCAACACCACCCCCGTACTGGTGGTCAACGGCCGTTACGCCGGTCCCACCCTGTGCCTGACGGCCGCCGTCCATGGTGATGAACTCAATGGGATTGAGATTGTGCGCCGCATCCTGCACAGCCTGGAAGCTGAATCCCTGTCTGGCGCCTTGGTGGGGGTACCCATCGTCAATCTACCCGGGTTCAACCGCAATTCCCGTTATCTGCCCGATAGGCGTGATCTGAACCGGTTTTTCCCCGGCAATCCCAATGGCAGTGCGGCGTCCCGTATCGCGCACTCCCTGTTTCAGGAAGTGATACTGCACTGTGACGCCCTGGTGGACCTCCATACGGGTTCACTGGACCGCACCAACCTGCCTCAGCTGCGTGCTGATCTGCGCCATGAAGGGGTACGCACCCTGGCCGAAGGCATGCATTCCATGGTGGTACTGCACAGCGTGCCTGCCAAAGGCACCTTACGCCGTGCCGCCACTGATGCTGGCGTGCCCGCGGTGGTGGTGGAAGCCGGCGAACCTCACCGCCTGCAACCGGAAGCCGTGGAGCAGGGGGTTATGGCCATTGCCAGCCTCTTGGGTCAATGGGACATGTATCCCGCAGCCCAGCTTATGGCAGCCCCCCAGCAGGTTTACTTCCGTTCCCGCTGGGTCCGTACTGATCAGGCCGGCATTTTGCTGAGCAAGGTGGAATTGGGCGATGAGGTGGACAAGGGCACGCTACTGGGCACGGTTACCGACCCCATCTCCAACGCCCAGGCCAATATCCACTCCCCTTTCAAGGGCCGAATCCTGGGCAAGGCGCTGAACCAGTTTGTCATGCCCGGCTATGCCGCTTTTCGCATTGGTTTGGAACCCGATGAAACCCTGGGATTGCCGGATCAACTGGAGCGGGTGTCCGAAGCGGATATGGACGAGGCGGAATAGCCCGCCTGGGACATTACGTATTCCGGCTGCACCGTCTTTCAAGCCACACTGACGGCTACTTTGATGGCTTGGAGTCCAGGTGGAAGACGTAACCTTTGATCGTGCGCTCATCGACAAATACAACATCGCCGGCCCCCGCTACACCTCCTATCCCACCGTCCTGCAGTTCGACGAGCGCTGCGGCAACGATTGGTATATGGATGTGGCCCGGGCTTCCAATACCCAGCAACCACTGCCGGATTTGTCACTGTACTTCCACCTGCCGTTTTGCGCCAAGCTCTGCTATTACTGCGCCTGCAACAAGATCATCACCAACAAGCGCGGCATGGCGGCGCCTTATCTGGAACGCCTCTACACGGAAATTGCGCGCCAGGCCGAACTCTACAGCCCGGATCGGGAAGTCGCCCAGTTGCATTGGGGTGGTGGCACGCCCACTTTTATCAGCAGCGACGAAGCCCGCGTGCTGATGGCGACCACCCGCCGTCATTTCAAGCTCCAGGACGATATTCAGGGCGAGTATTCCATCGAGATCGATCCCCGGGAAGTGCGGGAAGACACATTGCCCAGCCTGCGTGAAGTGGGCTTTAACCGCATGAGCCTGGGCATTCAGGATCTGGATCCCAAAGTGCAGAAAGCGGTGAACCGCATCCAAAGTCTGGAGGTTACCGCGGCCGCCATCAATCAGGCCCGAGCGCTGGGGTTTCGCTCGGTGAGCGTGGATCTGATTTACGGCCTGCCCTTCCAAACCCTGGAGAGTATCAGCCAGACCCTGGCGAAGATCGTGCAGTTAAGCCCAGACCGCATTTCCATCTACAACTATGCCCACCTGCCGGAGCGCTTTCCCACCCAGGCCAAACTGCGCCTGGAAGACATGCCGTCGCCGGAACTGAAATTGGATATCCTCAAACTTTGCATTGATGCGCTCACCGCGGCCGGCTACGCCTACATCGGCATGGACCACTTCGCCAAGAAAACGGACAGCCTGTACCTGGCGCAGCAGGCCGGCAGCCTGTATCGCAACTTTCAGGGCTACTCCACCCATGCCGAATGCGATCTGATTGGTATGGGCGTTACCGCCATCGGCACCGTGGGCGGCAACTTCTACCAGAACCTGAAAGAATTGGATGCCTATCACCAGGCCATCGACAGTGGCACCCTGGCTGTGGCCAAGGGTCTGGAGCCAAGTCGCGAAGACCGCATCCGACGCGCGCTCATCATGCAGCTGATCTGTCACTTCAAGCTGGACTTCACCAGCTTTGGCCAGCAGTGGGACATTGAGTTTGCCAGCCACTTCGCACCAGAACTGGCGGCGCTGCGCGTCATGGCCGATGACGGCCTGCTGTGTCTGGACGCCAATGGCATTGCGGTCACTGCCGCCGGGCGCCTGCTGATCCGCAATATCTGCATGCAGTTTGATCAGTACCTGCGACCGCAGCAGGTGCGCTTCTCCAAGGCCATCTAATCCAGGTAGGCTGTCCCGCTACCAGCGGCCTTGCGATCGGCTTGATTCAGCTACAATGGGGACTCCAATTTATGCCATGGAGTCCCTGTTATGCCGAGCAAGTCCGTCGACCCCGGCGCAAGCCCCAACTCAAATCTCAGTGAAGGCAAAGCACCACCCGCATTTACCTTGCAAGACAGTCAGGGCAACAAGGTGGCGCTGAAGGATTTCAAAGGCCAAAACCTGGTGATCTATTTCTACCCGAAAGATGACACCCCGGGTTGCACCAAGCAGGCCTGCGGCTTTCGTGATCTGTGGCGGGACATCAAGACCACGGGCGCTGCGGTGGTGGGCATATCGCCCGATGATGCCGCCTCCCACCAGAAATTCATCAGCAAGTACAAGTTGCCGTTTACCCTGCTGTCAGATCCAGAGCTTAAAGTGATGACCAAGTACGGCGCCTATGGTGAAAAGACCCTGTACGGCAAGAAAACCGTCGGTGTCATCCGTTCCACGGTACTGGTAGGGCCCGATGGCAAGGTGCGCAAGCACTGGCGGCGGGTCAGCAATGCGGCGGCGCATCCGGCCAAAGTCCTGGAGGTCCTGCAACATGAGGACTGAAACCCTGTTGATACCCGACAGATTTCGCGGCCCACCCATGTCCGGTAATGGCGGCTATGTCTGCGGCCTGTTGGCGGAAAAACTGTGGCAATGCCAGGCTGCGCAAACACGACAGCAACCGCACTTGGCTGTGGAAGTTACCCTGCGTAGTCCTGTGCCCCTGGATCAACCCCTGCAGCTGCAATTGGACGCCGACCAGGCACAACTGCTGTACGTGGACAAGCTGGTTGCCGACGCCCGCCTCTGTGAGCTGCAGATGGAGATTCCTACGCCTCCCACCTGGGATCAGGCCTGGGCGCAGCGCGCCGCATCCACCTCGCTGATCGAAGTTTTTCCCGGCCGCAAAGGTATTCATCCCACCTGCTTTTGCTGTGGTGCAGAGCTGGCACCCGAGGATGGGCTCCATGTGTATGCCGCACCCATACCCGGCTTTCACGGTGTTGCGGCGGCCTGGCAACCCCATGCCAACTTCGGTGATGCCGAGGGCTGGTTGCCGCCCGAGCACATCTGGACGGCACTGGACTGCCCAGGCATGGGCGCCTTCGTGGCCGACAATTTGCGGGTGGGGTTGCTGGGGCGCATGGCTGCACGCATTGTGAAACCAGTGAATGTGCGGGACCGGAATCTGGTCATCGGCTGGCCCATCAGCATTGAGGGGCGCAAGCATTTTGCGGGCACCGCCGTCTTCAATGGCGCAGGCGAGCTCTGTGCTTATGCCAAAGCCACCTGGATTGGTGGCCCGAAGGCCTAATCAGATTCAGGGGGTGCTGGGTTTTTCAGGTCTGGACTTCTTGCCGCCATGCGAAGAATCCATCGTGTCACTTCGCGTTGTCGCGCCCGCCGCATAGGCCCTGAGCTCCTCCAGCACTTCCCGAATGGCACGCTGGTCATCGGGCCGCTCTGCCAGCGCCAGTGCACGCTGAAAGCTGACCAGTGCCCGTCGCTCATTGCCCTGCAGCGCCAACGCCCGCCCCAACTGCAGATGAAAGTGCATTTCGTCGCCCTGAATCCGTACCGCCTGGCGCAACTGCCGTACGGCTTCCGCATGATTGCCCGCATCCAGCGCGGCCACCCCCTCATAAAACCGGCGATAAGGATTTTGTTCACCTACCCGCGCCAGACGTTTCTGATAGGCAGCTGCAATTTCCGGCGCATCCTGGGTCTGATACAGACGCACCATTTGCGCAATCACCGTGCTGTTGGTGGGATCCAACCGCAAGGCCTGTTGCAGTGCGGCCTCCGCCGCCTGGGGTTGCTCCAGACGCATATGGGCTGTACCCATATTGGCCCAGATAAAACCAATGCCTTGCTCCAGCAGTAGCGCGCGTTGGAAATAGGCCAAGGCCATGCGTGGCTCGCTCTCGGTGAGCGCCCGCGCCCCCAGGTTGTTGAAATGCAAAGCTCGCGCCCGCTGATCGGAAATCAACCGACCAAAGCGCTCATCCTCCCAGGACAAATAACCAAAGTCGGCCTGATAGCTACCATGTCCCGGAATCGCACCATAGGCCGCCATATGCAGATTCAGCAAATCATAATCCCCCACGGCCTCATAGCGCGCCGGCACGCGCACTTCCAGATATTGGGCGTTGAGCCCCAGTTCCCGTGCCATGGCAACATACTGGTGGGTCAAGGC
>JBJHDG010000023.1:0-13817 GCA_050486425.1 Pseudomonadales bacterium
GTCCTATGAAGACGCACTGCGGCAAATGCCCGGCACGCCGGTGCGGGATGCCTTTCAGTTCACGCCCCCGCTGATCGGCTTTTCGCCTTCAGAGCGACGCCTGCTGCGCTTGGCAGTCACGGATCTGTCCGATGAGCGCATCGGTGATGAACTCGGCCTGAGCAATCACACCATCAAGAAGCTATGGCGCTCCATCCATCAGCGCGCGGCCGAGCGTATGCCGACCCTGTTCGCCGACGATGCCAGTGCCAGCGCGGCGGAGCTGAGCAGTCGCGGGCCGGAAAAGCGCCGCCTGCTGATCCCCTACCTGCGGCAACACCCGGAAGAACTGCGACCTTACGCCAGCCTGTAAGTACACCCTTTTAGGGTTCTGTGGCCATACCATATCACCACCTAACATGCACACCTGTTCCATCAATTCGTTTGCGATACAGGTGATGCCATGCATAAACAAACCTATAAATTCATTCCACCCACACTGCTGAGCTTGTCGATGATGCTACTTAGTGCCTGCGGTGGCGGCTCTGGCAGCGCAGCCAGTGTTGGCTGGCGTCCGCCACAACAGGTTTCCGAAAGTGGTCTTAGCACATCCGCCACGGCGCCAGCACTGGCCATCAACGATGCCGCAGAACTGCATGTGAGCTGGCACCGCGTGGATAATGAAAACGGCTCCTCCGTGCTTTCCCGCCGCTTTCGCAATCACTGGCACAGCATTGAAGACGTTCTCTACCAATCGTCAGAGCAACCAGCCCCCTCCCGTATCGCAGTGGATGAGGCTGGCAATGCGGTGATGATTTGGCGTCAGCATGACGGCATCCGGCATAACCTGTGGGCCGCCAGTTACCTGCTGGAACATGGCTGGGGGCAGCCCACCCTGCTTGAAGAGGGTAGTGGTTCGGTGGGGCAGGCCAGCTTGGCGATGAATGGCGCTGGTGAAGCGGTGGTCGTCTGGCAGCAATATGATGGCAGCCGCTTCAATATCTGGGCGGCCAATTACAGTGTTGCCACCGACAACTGGACACAGGCCTATACGTTGGAGGCGCAAGATACCAACGCCACCGCCCCCCAGGTGCAGATGCGCGCTGATGGCACGGCCATGGCGGTATGGCTGCAACGCGAAGGCGGTGACGGCACACCTTATCAGGTCTGGCGCAACCACATGAATGCCCCTGCCAATTGGACCGGGGCACAGTTACTGGACGCTGAAGGTTTTGCCCACCACCCACAACTGGCATTAAGTGAAGTGGGCACTGGCATTGTGGTTTGGCTGCGCTTTGCGGATGGCGTCTTTGAACCCTGGGCGAAACGCTGCAATCTGAGCAATTTGATCTGTAGCCCTGCGGCACAACTGAGCGCCGCGCCGGATAGCGCCCATGCGCCCAACATTGCTATGGATGCTGCTGGCCGCGCCATGGTGGTTTGGTCTGCTGAACCAGCCGCTGGTGGGCACGCCGTTTTTGCGGTACGCCATGAGAATGTCGGCTTGCCCTGGCAAATAAGCTGGTCAGCGCCGCAAGCCTTACACAGCGACGGCAGCCCGAGTAATTACGATACGATGAATGCTGACCTGGCCATGGATCAGGCCGGTAATGCTTGGGTGGTCTGGGAAGGTAGGGACGCCAACGCGCGCGGCGTTATCCTGGTCAACGGCTTTAATGTGGCAACCGGCACCTGGTCGGGCGAACGCCGCCTCAGCGAGGCCGACACCAATGCCACTGTGCCTCGCATCGCGGCATCACCCCAGGGTCAGGCAGCGGCGGCCTGGTCGCAGCGACGTACCGCTACGACCATCTATGATTCCTTTGTCAGTCGTTACGTACCTGCACCCTAGACTGCCGTGGCGGCCGCTCCGGCATACGCGCACCCACATGCAGCTCACCCCGGGCAGCCGCCAGCGCCATCTGGCGCTGGCGCTCGGCAAGGGCCGCACGCTGGGTACTGGAGAGCTGGTCGTGACAATGCGGGCAGCTCAACCCCTCCTGATAGAGGGCCGATTGCTGATCCGCCAGCGATAACGGACTGCGACAGGCATGGCATTGCACGTAATCACCCTCGGCCAACGCCGCTGTAACCGTCACGCGCTGATCGAATACAAAACATTCCCCCTGCCACTGGTTCTCGTTCGCCGGCACCGTCTCCAGGTATTTCAGGATGCCGCCATCGAGCTGGTAAACCTCAGCAAACCCGGCCGCCAGCATATATGCGGAGGCTTTCTCACAACGGATGCCGCCGGTACAGAACATGGCAACCTTGGGATGCCGTGCCGGATCCAGCTCGCGCTGCACGAAGTCAGGAAATTCCCGAAAGGATTTGGTACCTGGGTCGACAGCGGCAGGAAAGGTTCCCACCCCGATCTCGTACTGATTACGCGTGTCGATGACCACCACCTCTGGATCTGCCAACAGGGCATTCCAGGTGGCAGCATCCACATGCACGCCGGTGCGCTCAGCCGGCCGTACTGCGGGCTGCCCCAGTGCCACGATCTCAGGCCTGACCTTGACCTTCAGACGAAAGAACACCGGATTCTCTGGGCTGGCTGCAGAGTACTTGCACGCCATGTCGGCAAACCTGGGATCTTGCTGCAGTTCAGCCGCCAACGCCGTCAGTGCTGTTTGTTCCCCGCTCAGGGTGCCGTTGATGCCCTCCTCGGCCAGCAGGATGGTGCCCTTGAGTCCCGCCGCCTGGCAGCGCTGGTAAAGGTCCTTTCGCAGAGCCTCTGGATCATCAATGGCCACGAAACGGTAAAAGGTCATAACGGCTTTCATCAGGCATCTGCCTCCGGTGCGGCCCAGTCGCGGCTGGAGCCCCCGCCCATACAGGGCGGCGACATGGGTGCTGCGCCGAAACGCTGCTGCCAATCGGCCACCGTATAGGTATGCAGGGCCAGCGCATGAATCTGATCCAGTTCCTCAGCCAGCACAGCGTTCAGGGCGCGATGCCTTGCTAACAAGGGCTTGCCTTCGAAGTGATCACTCACAATTACGAGCTTGAAGTGGCTCTCGGCGCCCGCTGGCACCGCATGCCGGAAACTCTCATTGGTAAGTTCCAGATGCTGGGGCGCAAAGGCCTGCACCAGCTTCTGCTCTATCTGCCGGGCAATGGACATGAAGACCTCAAACGGAATCAGCAGCGGACGCGCATTGTAACGCAGGCGCCGAGGTCAGGCAGGCAGTGCCAGGGCGAGAACAGTGACATTGTCGGAACCGCCCTGCTCCAGCGCCGCCTGCACCAGGCCGTTGACCAGGGATTCCAGCGCTTGCTGCTGGGGCTGCCATTGCTGGCAGCCGGCCAGAATCAGCTCATCGGAAAGCAGGTCGGTCAAACCATCGGAACAGAGCAGCACCAGATCGCCGGGTTCCAGGGGCTGCCGCAGGGTATCCACCACCACATCCGGCAGCAGCCCGACTGCCCGGGTGATCACATGCCGACTGGGGGAACGACGAGCCTGTTCCCGATTGATAAGGCCAGCATCGACCCATTGCTGCACCATGGAATGATCCCGGGTCAGAGGTTGCAGCTCGCCCCCCCGCAGCAAGTAAGCGCGGGAGTCACCCACATGCGCCAGCACACACTCGGTATCCCGCATCAGGGCAGCAATCAAGGTGGTGCCCATACCCTGATAACCCTTGCGTCTAGCCCCCAGCTCATACACATGCCGATTTGCCCGCTGGATGGCTGCCTGCAACAGCTGCAGCAGATCAGCCGCCGCATCCTGCTGTGCCAACGCCTGCACCAGACTCGCCATGCAGATATCCACGGCCAGACTGCTGGCTACCTCGCCGGCATTGGAACCGCCCATGCCATCGGCAAGCACGGCAATGCCCAGGGCGCTGTCGTAGGCGAAACAGTCCTCGTTATTGGGCCGGATGCGCCCCTGATCGGTACGGCCATAAATCAACATCAATGATCCTGTAGAATGCCCGGCTCATGTACTGGCAGCCCGGCTGCTGCGGAGACCCATCACAAGCCCATGCTAGCGATACTATCCCCGGCGAAAACCTTGGATTTTGCCACAGACCAGACCATTCAGCAGTTTAGCCGACCAGAATTCCTGAAAGAGGCCAGCCAGCTGATGGCCATCCTGCGGGATCTGGCGCCGGCAGAGATCGCCAGCCTGATGGGTGTCAGCGACAAGATCGCTGCCCTCAATTATCAGCGTTTTGGCAGCTGGCAGCTGCCATTCTCCCTGGAAAACGCCAAACAGGCGGTGCTGGCCTTCAAGGGGGATGTGTATCAGGGCCTGGCGGCCTGGTCGCTACAAACCAAGGATCTATCCTGGGCCCAGGACCATCTGCGCATTCTCTCCGGCTTGTACGGCCTGCTGCGGCCGCTGGACCTGATCCAACCTTATCGCCTGGAAATGGGTACGTCGCTGGCAAATCCTGGCGGCGCCAACCTCTATGACTTCTGGGGCGCACGGCTGACCCAATCCCTGAATAAATGCCTCGCCAACCACAGGCCCAGGGTGCTGGTGAATCTGGCATCCCAGGAATATGTCAACGCCATACAGCTGGATGACATTGACGGCCGCATCATCACCCCCCAATTCCTCGATTGGAAAAATGGCGAGTACAAGTTCATCAGCTTTCACGCCAAGAAGGCCCGCGGCCTGATGGCCAGATATATCATCGAAAACCGCATCAATGCAGTCAAAGCACTGCAGCAGTTCGACCTGGACGGTTACTGTTACTGCCCGGACCGCTCCAGTGGCGATACCTGGATTTTCCTACGACGTTCCTAGAACAGGAGAGGTAAACGATGAACCATGGGCTTTCGGCAACGCAACAGCAGGCACTGGAAGCCGCCGCATTCCGCCGGCTGCTGGCACACCTGGATGCGCGCAAGGATGTGCAGAATATTGATCTGATGAATCTGGCCGGATTCTGCCGCAACTGCCTGGCGAAATGGTTAGGCGCTGCAGCTGCCGATCAGGGCCTGGAACTGGATACCGACGCCGCCCGGGAAATGGTCTACGGCATGCCTTATGCCACCTGGAAGGCCAAGTACCAGACGCCCATTGATTCCCAGCACAGCGACTGACCGGCCATGGCCGACGTCGCCGCCCGGTTAAGCCATGTGCGCAAGCAGTTTGCCAACGTCCTGGCCGTGGATGATCTGAGTCTGGAGATTCCACAAGGCAAGATCTTCGGCTTCTTGGGTGCCAATGGTGCCGGCAAAAGTACCAGCCTGCGCATGCTGGTGGGAATTCTGCAGCCGGATGCCGGCACCGTCAGCGTGCTGGGGGAGCAGGACAGTGCGCGCATCAAGGCCCGCATCGGCTTTCTGCCGGAAGAAAAAGGCCTGTATAAAAAAATGCGGGTGCTGGAGTTCATCACCTACTTCGGCCGATTAAAAGGCATGTCCGCACGTGCTGCCCGGGAACGGGGGAGAGTTCTACTGGCGCAATTTCAGTTGGCCGACTGGCAACAAGAAAAGTGTGAAAGCCTCTCCAAAGGCATGGGACAGAAGGTACAGATTCTTGCCACTCTGATTCACGAACCCCAGCTGCTGATTCTGGACGAACCCTTTTCTGGCCTGGATCCGGTAAACGTTGAGCTGGTACGTGACACCATGCTGGCATTCAAACGCGCCGGTCACACATTGATATTTTCCACTCATATCATGGAACAGGCCGAGCAGATCTGTGACGAGTTGGCGCTCATCCATCGTGGCCGCAAACTGCTGGCTGGCGCCACCCAGCAGATCCGACAGGATGCCGGGCGTAGCCTGATCCTGGATTACAGCGGCGATGCCAGCGTGCTGCGGGAATTGCCAGGAGTAACCCGCATCAATGATGCCGGCCTCACCGCCGAACTGACCTTGGCACCGGACACGGATCCACAACAAATACTTGGCCTGCTGCTGGGAAAATTGCGCATCCATCGCTTTGATACCCGCGCCACCTCATTACACGAGCTCTTCATCCGCACAGTTACCGCTGCGGACGCCACTGCCACTGCCGCCACGACATCAAACCCGAATCATGCTGCCTGATACTCGCAAAGCCATCCTGATCGCCCAGCGCGAATATCTGGAGAATATTCGCGCCAAGGGATTTTGGCTCAGCATCGCCCTGCTGCCAGTGCTGTTTCTGATCGCCATCGCCATTCCCGTGCTGTTGGCGGAAAGGGAACGCGCGCAGTACTACGCAGTGATGGATGAATCCGGCTGGTTACAGGCACGTATGCAGGAACAGATTGTAGCGGCCGACTTACGTCTGCTATTGCGACAGCTTGCGCGCAACCCTCTGGCCCAGCAACGCGCAGCACTGTCGGCACCCGCAGCAGAGATGATCGCGCAACTACAGGCACTGAGTGGTGAGGAGCAAGCGCAACAACTAAAAAATCTGGCGCAACAGATTGCGCACTGGCAGATACAGGCCAATACACCCGCCGAAGATTCAGCGCACCCAAATGATCCACAGAGCGGGTTCGTGCGCTGGTGGCTCGATAGCCAGGATAGGTTGGCAACACTGATACCCGAAGCCAATCTGCGTCGTTTTCGCCTGTACGGTCTGCCCAATGCAGATGCCACACAGCTGAATGAACTGCTGCTTGGGGACCATATTTTGGGTTATTTCGTCATCCCGGCAGACCCGGTTGCCGACACCAGCGGCGCAGAGTACGTCAGCCGCAACCTGACCAATCTGGATTTACAACGTTGGTACAGCGAACAGGCCACCCGCTTGATCCGTGACCGGCGTTTGCAGGAGCAGGGCTTGGATCAGGCGTTGGCGCAGTGGCTACAGGCCAGCGTGCACTTTCATGCACTGCAGATAGATCGCAGTGGCCAGACCGGGCCGGTAGCCATTACCGACAGGGTCTCCCACTGGGTACCTGTTGCCTTCGTCTATCTGCTTTGGATCGCCATCATGTCCATTACCCAACGCCTGCTTACCAATACGGTGGAGGAAAAGTCCAACAAACTTGTGGAAATGTTGCTGTCGTCGGTTGCCGCCATTGACCTGATGAGCGGAAAGATCCTGGGGATCGCCGCAACGGGCTTGACCATGCTGACGGCCTGGCTGCTGATCATGCTGGCACTGTTCACCTTGATTCCCACACCAGCGCTTGCCGAAGCCGGCATTGACCTGGCCGCACTACTGATGAATCCCATCTATCTGGGCTCATTCCTGCTGTACTTCCTGCTGGGTTATTTGCTGTACGCCGCGCTGCTGTGCAGCATTGGTTCGTTCGCCAACAATCTGAAAGAGGCACAAAATCTGGTCATGCCGGTGCAGTTGGGTCTGGTGCTGCCGCTGCTGCTGATGATCCCCATTGGCCGGGACCCTGGCGGCACCCTGGCGCAGGTGATGTCCTTTATTCCCCCATTCACCCCCTTTGTGATGATGAACCGGGCCGCACAGCCTCCAGATGCCATGACCTATGTGCTGACCACTGCCCTGCTGCTGGTATCCATTTATCTCGCACTACGCATCGCTGCCAGGGTATTTGCCACCGGCATTCTGATGACGGGCAAACCACCACGACTACGCCAATTGTTGGCATTGCTGCGCGGCAAATGATGGACAGTGCCAGCTTCTGGTGGCGCGCTCGACTGCTGCTGGCAGCGCTGCTGCTGCTGATGTTCTGCCAGCATTTCCTGCTCGCTCTTTATCAGGTGCGTGGCAACAGCATGGTGCCGGCGCTGCGCAATGGCGACTTGATTGTAGTGAATCAGCTGGCGTGGCGCTTTCGGGCACCAACCCGGGGTGAGCTGGTCACGCTCAGGCATCCCCAGCGCGGGGGTATTCTGGTGAAGCGGGTGGTCGGATTACCCGGTGATCTGGTGCGCTGGCAAATGCAGGGACAGATTCAGGAGCGGCACCTGGGCACGGATGAATTCTGGCTACTGGGGGACAATCCAACCCATAGTGAGGATTCGCGCCAGCTTGGGCCGATCAAACTTCAGCAACTGCGCGGCCGCGTCTGGTTGCACCTGCCGCTCAGCGCCGCAGCAAGCGCAGCAGCGCCGCCCCCAGTACACCTAACAAGGCAACCAGCGCCACGAACGCCAAACTGGCCAGCAGCAAGCGCAGCAGCAAGCCGACATCCAACTCCAGCCAATAGGCCATGCCAGCCAGCGCCAGGGCCACCAGCAGCGCCAGGCGTAATACCCAGCGCTGTGGTCGCAACTGCGGTCTTTCGGCCTGCTGCTTAATCCTGGCCATCGTCGGATACGATGCCCAGCAACTCAACGTCAAAGATCAGGGTTTGGTTGGGTCCGATCAGGGCGCCGCCGCCTTGCTCACCGTAGGCCAGCTGCGGTGGTATATAGAGCCGCCAGCTGGAACCCACCGGCATTAGCTGTAATGCCTCCACCCAGCCCGGAATCAAGCCACGCAGGGGAAAAGTCACTTCCTGACCACGGCTGCGGGAGCTATCGAAGACCTCCCCAGTCTGCTGCAGGCGGCCTTCGTAGTGCACCACCACCTCATCCTGACTCGTGGGTTTGGGGCCATCAGCCTCCACCAGGATTTCGTACTGCAGCCCGGATGCGGTTGTCACCACTTCTGGCCGCTGGCCGTTTTCCTGATGAAAAGCCTGGCTAAGGACCAGATTTTCTGCCGCAGCGGCGGCCTGATTGGCCTCCATGTGCGAACCCAGAGCGTCCAGGCCTGCCATGAATTCCTGCTCGCTAATGCGCTCCTCGGCGCCGGCCAGGCTGTCCCGTACGCCTTGAATCATGGCTTCTTCATTCAAGGAGTCACCAAACTCGCGCTTCAGATTCTCCGTGACCCGGTAGCCGATGCCATAGCTGCCTTTGGCCATATCATCCTCTAATGCCACCGGCTGGCCCGATTCCGGTGCCCCCGTACAGCCTGCCAACAGCAGCAGGGCTGCCGCCCCCAATGCCAGCATCTGTGACCTGGCAGTAATAATTTTCATATGAATTCCTCTGTCTGACATAATCTGAAGCCGGGTCTCAACCCGCCATTTCCATCCGGATTTGGATCCGGGCTCCCGCGGGAACCCGGCAACGGTACGTAAGTCACAGACAAGAATCCAGATGGATTTGAGCCAATGTCCGCGGCGCGGTATTTTGCCCACTGAATTGGTCAGTGATTATCTTGCCCGTGCTGGCACAGGCAATGAATTCATGCTGTGCTTAGCACCTATTATTGAGTAGTGATTGCCATGCCCGATACCGCCGTTTCCGCCACCTCCCGTAAAATCCTGCTGCCCAGCTGGCGCCTGACCATGCTGGTACTGTTCAGCCTTGGCCTGACCCTGGGTGCACTGTTGTCACGGGCAGACTCCAGCGTCACGGCAGCACCTGCGCCTTCGCCCCTGGAGGCGGCAGCCGGCAATCCGCCCACTGGTTTCATACCCCTGCAACCACTGGATGTACACCGCAACACCAGCCTTACCATCGTCGAACAGTTGCGGCGCAACCACTTCGTCAGCAAGCCGCTGGATGATGCGGCCTCCAGCGAGATTTTCGACAAGTACCTGGAGATTCTGGATGGCGGGCGATACTTCTTTACCAGCGCCGACATTGAGGCTTTGGAAGGCTACCGCTACGCGCTGGATGATGCGCTCAAGCGCGGCGACCTGGTACCCGCTTTTGACATCTATAACAGCTTCCAGCGGCGCCATATTCAGTACCTGCAGTACACCCTGGCGCTGATTGATGCCGGCGTGGACAAGCTCAAGCTGGACACCGACCAGCAAATTCTGATCGACCGAAGCCAGGCGCCCTGGGCCAGTTCCGATGCGGCACTGGAACAGCGCTGGCGCCAGCAGTTGAAGGCACGGGTGCTGGATATGCGCCTGAACGATGAGCCTTTCGAGCGCATCCAGGAACGCTTGAGCAGCAGATACCAGAATCGCCTTAAGCAGGCACTGCAAACCAACAGTGAGGACGCGTTCCAGACCTACGTGAACGCCTTCGCCGCAACTTATGATCCCCACACACGCTATCTCTCGCCGCGGGCGTCAGAGAACTTCACCATCAATATGTCCCTGTCACTGGAGGGCATCGGTGCCGTGCTGCGCACGGAAGATGAATACACCGAAGTGGTGCGCTTGGTGCCCGCCGGACCTGCCGACAAGGCGGGGCAGTTACGGCCGGCTGACCGCATTGTCAGCGTTGGCCAGGGCGAAGGCGGCAAGCTGATCGATGTCGTGGGCTGGCGCCTGGACGATGTGGTGGAGCTGATCCGTGGCCCCAAGGGCTCGGTGGTGCGCCTTGAGATCATACCCGCCGCCAACCGCAGCGAGACCCAGGTCATTCATATCGTGCGCGAGGCGGTGCAACTGGAGGATCAGTCTGCCCAGCGCCAGCTGATTGAACTGCCGCACAATGGCGATGTACGCAGAATCGGTGTGATCCAGATACCCACGTTCTATGCGGACCTGGATGCCATGCAGAGTGGCGATACCGACTACAAAAGCACGACCAGGGACGTGGCCCGCCTGATCGCTGAACTCAAGGCCCAAGGCATGGAAGCCTTGATCATTGATCTGCGTAACAATGGTGGTGGCTCGCTACAGGAAGCCGACAGCCTGGTGGGACTGTTTATCGAATCCGGCCCCACGGTGCAGGTGAAGACTGCCCACCGCCGCCCCAGCATCTATGCCGACACCAATGGTGAAGTGGCCTGGGATGGCCCCATGGCCGTGCTGGTGAACCGCCTGTCTGCCTCCGCTTCAGAGATCTTTGCCGGCGCCATCCAGGATTACGGTCGTGGCCTGGTAATTGGCAGCCAGACTTTCGGCAAGGGCACGGTGCAATCGTCCATTCGCCTCAACCGTGGCCGCCTCAACCTGACCCAGGCCAAGTTTTATCGCATCTCCGGGCAGAGCACCCAGCATCAAGGCGTGATTCCGGATATCGAGTTCCCGGAGATCTACGATGTGGAGCGCATCGGCGAAAGTGCCTACCCGGACGCCCTGCCTTGGGATGTGATCACGCCGGCTGTGTATCAGCGTTCAGACCAGTTCCAGCCATTCCTGGATGACCTGCGCACGCGGCACCAGCAACGTGCCAATAACGATCCAGACTTCCGCTATTACCAGGCGTTGACAGAGCGCATGCAGCAGGAACGGGAGCGCACCCATTTATCACTGAACGAGGCGCTACGGCGCCAGGAAAAAGCCGCCGATGATGAATGGCGCCGGGATGTGGAAAATGCCCGCCGTGCGGCCAAGGGTGAACCTCTGCTGAAGTCCGTGGATGAGCTGAAAGCACATCTACGAGAGGAAGCCGCAGACGCTGAGACGCCTGCGACTGTGTTGCAGGAGGACGCCATGGTCAGAGAATCCGGATTGATCATGCTGGATTTTCTCAAGCTCAGCCGGCAGATTGCCGCAAAGTCACCGGTTCCTGCGCCAGTGGTCAACGCCGCGATTGCACAATAAACCGCGCGCCTACCCATGACAGATCTGTTCACGCCGCTGGCGTTTGCCCGTGGCCCAGCCATGAAGAATCGCTTCATGCTGGCGCCACTCACCAATACCCAAAGCCATACCGACGGCCAACTTTCTGATGCGGAACTGCACTGGCTGCAAATGCGTGCCGAGGGTGGTTTCGGCCTGACCATGACCTGTGCATCGCACGTACAGACCATGGGCCAAGGTTTCCCAGGCCAGCTGGGCATCTTTAGTGACGAGCATCTGGACGGTCTGACGCGCCTGGCGACAACACTACGCCAAGCCGGCAGCCTGTCGGCCGTGCAGCTGCATCATGCCGGCATGCGCGCACCTGCTGAATTGATTGGCGCACAGCCTGTATGCCCATCGGATAACGCGGAATTCGGCGCACGCGCCATGCGCCCAGCGGAAATAGAGGCCACCATTGAGGCATTCATCGCCGCTGCGCAACGTGCTGACAGGGCCGGCTTCGATGGTGTCGAATTGCACGGGGCCCATGGCTACCTGCTGTGTCAGTTTCTCAGCGCTGAAACCAATCACCGTACTGACGAATATGGCGGTTCCCTGGAGAACCGGGCCCGGCCACTGCTTGCCATCATCAAGGGCATCCGGCAGCGTTGTCGACCGGATTTCCAGCTTGGTTTGCGGCTATCACCGGAGCGCTTCGGCATGCAGCTGGGTGAAACCCGTGACCTGGCCAGTGCACTGATGATCAGCGGTGACCTGGATTTCCTGGACATGTCGCTGTGGGACGTCTTCAAGACACCGGAAGATCCTGCCTGGCAAAGACGGACGCTGCTGGCTGCTGTCACCGAACTGCCCCGCGGCAATACCCGCCTCGGGGTGGCTGGCCGCATCCGGCGGCCGGCCGACGCCCGCGCCTGTTTGGAAGCGGGCGCCGACTTTGTGCTACTCGGCCGCGCGGCAATCCTGCATCACGACTTCCCGCGTCGCACCCAGCAAGAGCCAGACTTCGAGCCCGTATTACCACCGGTGAGCCCCGACTATCTGGCCAGTCAGGGACTGAGCGACGCCTTTATCCAGTATCTGCGCAACTGGCGTCACTTCGTTACTGAGTAACCGGTAAAACCTCAAGCAGTGTCCCGGCAGCGACAGCGATTGCACCCACCGCAATGACTGTGAACAGCAACAGCGCTATGGCTGTGCTGGCCAATCCCAGCAGCAAAACCAAGCCGTCCCGCTGCAGCAATGCTGCCGCCAACAGGGTAACGGCCAGTGCCGCGAACCATTGGGCGAATATGGCAGGCACAATGACCAGTATGGCCATGGGCATGCACAGCAGCCCAATCACGAACTCATCCCGTCCAGGCGGAAATGGCCAGTAGCGTGGTTTGATCCATTTCTCCAGCCAGAAAATCCTGGGTATCACATGGCGGCGCAAAGCCCGCAGATGAACACTCTGCAATTGCATCGCCAGCAACCGTTTCGGGAGCCAGGCACGCTGACGCCGCAGCATCAATTGCCAAGCCAGCATCAACAACGGCAAGCCAGTTACCAATGACGCACCCGGCGGCATGGGCAGCATGTTGAAAGCGCCAACCAGCAGGAGCAAGGCTGCCAGACCACGGTCAGCAAGCGTATCCAGCAGCCGATTGACCCCGGTCGGGACATGCTCGAAGGCCGCGAAGTGCAACAGCACGTGTGACAACGGGCGTTGATTGGGAAATATCCGCAGCGCTCTGCCAGCGTGACGGCGACGCTTGGACCCGGCATCCCTGTTTCTATCAGCTCTGAACATAGCGCTATCGAACCACCTGGACGCGGCAGTCAGCAGGTCAGGCCAGATCCGCCGGCACCTCCAACTGTAGCGAGCGTACCTTGATGGCGTGCAGCAGCAACCCCTCAAACACCGCCACTGGCATGCTGTGCTGTTGCTGATGCCCATAACGGCGCAGGGTCACTGTGCCTTCAGCCTTTTCCCGTTCGCCCACGATCAGCAGGTTCGGAATTTTGCGCGTGGTACCTTCGCGGATTTTTTTCGGCACGGTTTCGTTGGATGCAGCCAGCTCTGCCCGCACCATCCTCGCCCGCAGGCGTTCAACAATCTCCCGGCCATAATCATCGAAGTGCTCCGACACGGTCAGCACCTGCACCTGAATGGGTGCCAACCAGGTGGGGAAAGCCCCGCCAAAGTGCTCCAACAGAAACGCCACCATACGTTCATGGGTACTTAGCGGTGCCCGATGAATGCAGTACGGCATGTGCTCCTGACCGTCCGAGCCCACATAGGTCAGCCCCAGCCGCTCTGGCACAGAGAAGTCCAGCTGCACCGTGCTCAGCGTTTCGTCACGCCCGGTGACCGTGGGAAATTGAAAATCTATTTTCGGGCCATAGAACGCTGCTTCACCTGGACCCTCGACAAAGGGAATTTCCAGCTCATGCAACACTTCCTCCAGCACCTGTTCCGAAAAAGCCCAGGCC
>JBJHDG010000024.1:0-1162 GCA_050486425.1 Pseudomonadales bacterium
CAGACACACTGCGCCTGGGCGGCGAACAATCCGACTGGATATGGCGTCGGTGCGGGCAAGGCTGAATTACCTCTGGCGCCTGCTGGCCACCGGCTACAATTTTCTCAGCTTTGGCCTGGGGGGATTGCTACTGGCGCTGACCTGGCTGCCCCTGGTGCGGCTCTGGCCGGGCAGTCGCAGTCAGCGTGCAGCGCGGGCGCGGCAGGTGGTGCATCTGGTCTTTCGTTGCTTTGTTTGGCAGATGCGGGTTACAGGGGTTATTTCCCTGACAGTAACGGACGTTCAGCGTCTGCAACAGCTGGCGCAAGGGCGCTTGGTGATCGCCAATCACCCGTCGCTGATCGATGTGGTGCTGCTGATGTCGCTGTTGCCCTATAGCAGCTGTGTGGTGAAGCAGGCGATCTGGCACAATCCGCTGCTGGGTGGCGTGATGCGGGGTGCTGGCTTTATCAGCAATGCCAGCGAATCTGCCGAGCTGTTGGCGCGCAGCGCGCAAGTATTACAGGATGGTTACGCGCTGGTGATGTTTCCTGAGGGTACCCGGAGCGCGCCCGGCGTGCCGCTACAATTTCAGCGCGGCGCCGCCAATATCGCGGTACGATTGAACGCAGAATTGTTGCCGGTTGTGATCAGCTGTACACCACCCACGTTGCGCAAGCATGAATCCTGGTATCAGATTCCACCGCGTAAGGCGCATTTTGAGCTGGATGTGCGCGAGCCGATACGAATTACGGAAGTGATCAGCCCAGGCCTGGCGCCAGCGCTGGCGACCAGGCATCTGAATGCCTATTTGGAAAACTACTACAGGAGTATTTTGGAATATGCGTGATCTGACGCAGGAATTGAAAGAGCTCATTATCGAGTGCCTGGACCTGGAAGATGTGAATCCGGCGGATATTGGCGATGAGGAGCCGCTCTTTGTTGAGGGTTTGGGGCTGGATTCCATTGATGCCCTGGAGCTGGGCATGCACATTCAGAAAACCTACAACGTCAAGCTCGACGCCAATGATCAGGCAACCAAGCAGCACTTCGCTTCCGTAGCTGCTCTGAAACGTTTCCTGGAAGCCGAAGGTGTGGCGGCCGGATAGCGAATTCATTGGCAGATGAGCACGACGCAACCCAAGGCTTTCGCGCCTTGCCTGCTGATCCCCTGCTATAACCA
>JBJHDG010000024.1:1172-13802 GCA_050486425.1 Pseudomonadales bacterium
ACCATGGTTTGCAGCTGCAGGCGACAATCGCGCGCCTGCAGGCGTACGGATTACCGATCATCCTGGTCGATGATGGTAGTGACCAGGAAACAGCGGCGCGTTTGGACGCATTGGCGGCGGCGGATCAACGAATTCGACTGCTGCGCCTGCCGTTCAATCAGGGTAAGGGTGTGGCCGTATGGGCTGGTCTTGAGGCTGCCGCTCAGGCGGGTTGCAGCCATGCGCTGCAGATTGATGCCGATGGCCAGCATGATCCGACGGATATTGCGCGCCTGCTGGACATGGCCAGCGCAAATCCAACGGCATTGATTAGCGGACGCCCTCAGTTTGGTGCAGACATGCCGGCAGCGCGTCGCTATGGCCGTTACGTCACCCATTTTTGGGTTTGGGTGGAAACCCTGTCGTTGGAACTCGCCGATTCCATGTGCGGCTTTCGCGTCTACCCGGTGGCGGCAACGCTGCGGCAGATGCGCAGGTGCACGCCGCGACGACGTATGGACTTCGATACTGACATTATGGTGCGCCTGTATTGGGCGGGTATCCCCGTGAAGTTTGTCGACACCCAGGTGATCTATCCGCCCAACGGCGTTTCGCATTTTGCACCTCTGCGCGATAACTTGCAGATCAGCTGGATGCATACCTGTCTGGTGTTGGGCATGTTATGGCGCTCTCCCTGGCTGCTGCTGCGTCTGTTGAGGCGCAATCTCACTGCAAACGTTTGAATCCGATGCAGGACGAACGATCCGCTTCTACTAAGAGCCACTGGTCGCGTCAGCAGGAGCGGGGAGTATATTGGGGGCTATGGTTCAGCCTGCAATGCTATCGCTGGCTCGGGCCGCAGGTATTGCGCTGGCTGCTCTATCCCATCATCGGTTACTTCTATCTCACCCATGGCGCCGCACGGCGCCATTCGTTAGGGTTCCTGCAGCGCGTGCATGCGCAAGGTGGTTTTGCCCATGCGCCCCGGCAGCGGGATGTGTTTCGTCACTTTCTCAATTTCGGTGACAGCCTTATCGATCGGCTGGCCAGTTGGCGCGGTGAGATTCGGCATGAGCATGTGGATTTTGCCGGCCATGAAGCCCTTATCGCCCAAACCCAGACCGGTGTCGGCGCCCTGGTGATCAGCTCACACCTGGGTAACACGGAAATCTGTCGGGCACTGAATGATCAGTTTGCGCGGGTCAGGATCAACGCGCTGGTGTATCAGGCCCATGCGCCCCAGATCAATCGGCTGATCCGCGCCACGAATCCGGATGCAGACCTGACCCTGATAGACGTCCGCAACTTCGGGCCACAAACCGGTGTGTTGCTGGATGGCTTGATCCGGCGTGGTGAGTGCGTGGCCATCGCTGCCGATCGCACACCGCCCGGCGCTACCCGTCATGTCACACAAGCCCAATTTCTGGGGGCGCCGGCAGAGTTTCCTGCAGGCCCCTTTGTGCTGGCCTCACTGCTGCGCTGTCCGGTATTTTTGCTGCATTGTGTGAAGGTGGATGGCATCTATCAGGTGCGTATCCAACCTTTTGCCGATCAAATTCGGCTCGGGCGTAAACAGCGGGATGCGGATTTGGCGCTTTGGACGCAACGTTACGCCGATGCCCTGGCGCAGCAGGTGTTGCAAACACCGCTGCAGTGGTACAACTTTTTTGATTTTTGGGAGCAATCCGCACCATGAGCGCCACTAATTACCTGCACGGACTGGGCATCAACTGTGCCCTGGGCCGGGGCATTGCAGCGGTGCGGGCCAACTGGCAGGCAGCTGTGGCACCTGGGCTACAGATGCAGTCAGGCTGGATGCCAGCGCGGGAGCTGGGGGTGGGCCAGGTGCAATCCGAGTTGCCAGCCTGGCCCGAGCGCTGGGCCCGGTTTGCATCCCGTAACAGCCGCTTGTTGGCGGATGTGGCCAAGCAGCTGACGCCAGAAATTGATGCAGCACTCGGCGCTTATGGTGCAGATCGTATTGGCGTGGTGATTGGCTCCAGTACTTCGGGTATTGCCGAAGGTGAAGCAGCCGTGGCCGCCGCCTTGCGCGATGAAATGCTGCCCGGTTTTCATTATCGCCAGCAGGAAATAGGCGCACCGGCGCTGGCGTTGGCGAAATATCTGGGCATTACCGGGCCGGCACTTACGGTTTCCACGGCTTGTTCCTCCAGTGCCCGGGCTTTTGCCTCGGCGCGAAATCTGCTGCAGCTGGATCTTTGTGATGCCGTGCTGGTGGGTGGTGCAGATTCGCTCTGCAAGCTTACGCTAAATGGCTTTGCGGCATTGGATGCCGTTGCGTCCACCTGGAGTGCACCCTTTTGCGTGAACCGGGATGGCATCAACATCGGCGAAGGGGCCGCGCTGTTTCTGCTCAGCCGTGAGCCGGCACCCGTGGCCCTGCTTGGCGTGGGGGAATCCAGTGATGCGCATCATATCTCGGCACCTGAACCCGAGGGCAGAGGTGCGGAGCAGGCCATGCGGGCAGCACTGCAACAGGCGGGCATTGCACCCACCGCGCTGCACTACATCAACCTGCACGGCACAGGTACGCCATTGAACGATGCCATGGAAAGTAAAGCGGTGGCTCGGTTGTGTGGTGATCTGGTGCCCTGCACCAGCACAAAAACGCTGACTGGACACACCTTGGGCGCCGCCGGTGCCATTGAGGCGGCGCTCTGCTGGTTACTGCTCACGGATCCTCAGGCGCAATTGCCGGCGCAGATTTTTCGGGGTGAGCCGGACACAACGTTGGCGCCGCTGGGTCTGGCAGAGCACCCACAACAGCTACCCCCCACCGGCACCAGATACTGCTTGAGCAACTCTTTTGCCTTTGGTGGCAACAACTGCGCCTTGGTGTTGGCGGGCTAAACGGGCGTTGCGGCATGTACACCCTGCAGGTCGGCGGCTAACGTCAGCGCCTGACTGCCCGCAGGTGACCACTGCCGTAACTCCACGGTTACTGCCTCGGCCGCAGCAGCAGGCGTTTGCAGACTGATCAACCCCAGGCTGTAGGGCCCCAGTCCGGCCGCCGCCAGCGGAAAATGCCAAAAGCACACCTGGGCGTCAGTGGCTGCCGCGCCGGTGAGCGCAAGCGTTGCGCCCTCAGGGCGCAGGTCCAGGCTGGTCCCGCGCAGGTTGGTGGCCAGGCCGCTGCCTTGAGCCTTGGCATAGGCTTCTTTCAGCGTCCAGCGCTGAAAGAATTGTCGGCGCTGGGCGTCTTCTGGCAGCGCCTGTAACTGCTGTTGTTCCAGCGCTGAGAAATAATGTGCGGCCAGTGCCATCAGCTTGTTGCGCCGCTGCTGAAACTCCACATCGATACCCAGCGCACTCGCCAGCGCCACCGGTGCACAGGCCATGGCCACCAAATCTTCACTGTGCGACAGGCTGAAGCACCAGTCGGGATGGTCCGCCAGTATCGGTTTGCCATTGTCCAGTTGCGTCAGCGTCAAGGCTGTCGGTGAGCAATCCAGCTGCCGGGCCAGCTGAGTGCGTAGCAGCACCCGGGCGAGCACGAAGCGCTGTCGGCTCTCAGCGCGGGACAGCCGCTGTATGCGCGCGTTTTCCGCCGCACTCAGGCAATCCGGCAGCTGCTGCCAGTGCGGTTGCCATTGGGACAAGCGGGCAATATGAACTTCAATGGGCATACTTTTTCGTTATCGGATCGTCAGCACCTTGACAGGAACGCATGCATATTGCGGCCTGGCTGACTATCCTTGCACGTAATGGATGCGCTCACCAACAAACAGATACCGCCGCAGCCGGATTGGGCCGGCATGGCGTTACCGGACACTTGGCCGGATCAGGTGAGCTTTGGTCGTCCGGCCAGCATCTGGCGCGTGCTGCGCCACGTGCTGGGTCGGCCAAAGCCCTTGCAACTGTCACCGGAGCTGCCGGGCTTGGCGCAAATCCCGCGCTACGCGCTGCAGGAATTCCACGGCCTGCCCAATGGCAACTATTCCAACCATATCACCAAGGGGTACCTGCGTGGTTTTGAGCTGGTGATGCTGCACAGCACGGGTCGGGCCCGGGTGGCATTGGCCCAGGAGTTGGCCGGCGCACAGCGGGTGCTGGATGTGGGCACCGGCGGCGGCGCCATGGCTGCACTGCTGCAGCAGCAGGGTGCTGAGGTCTGGGGACTGGAGCCCTCACCCTATTTGCTGCGCCACGCCGCCCGGGCGCATCCGGGGCTGAATCTGGTGCAGGGGGTGATGGAAGATATGCCGCTGCCCGATGCCTGGTTTGATGGTGTGGCCGTGCATTTCGTCATGCATGAGGTGCCGCCCAAGTATTTGCAGGCGGGACTGATGGAGATCGCCCGGGTGTTACGGCCGGGTGGCAAGCTGGTGATCGCCGAGCCAGCACCCCATCAGGCGCGGTTGCCGCTGGGTCAGCTGCTCCGCCGCTGGGGCTGGCGCGGATTGTACTTTCGCGGCCTGATCAAGCTGATTTACGAGCCTTTTCTCGCTGCCTGGCACGATTTTGATTTGCAGGGCGCGGCGGCGGCCCAGGGTTTGGTACTGCTGCGGGTGGAGGACGATATGCCCATCAAGCGTTGGTATTTCCAGCGCAGCGCCCGCTAGGATCAGTCCCGGATGGCCATGGATTCGAAGGTTTGGAAATAGTCCGGGAAGGTTTTGCGCACGCAATCCGGATCCCGAATGGTGATGGGGACGCCGCCCAGGGCCGCCAGAGAGAAGCACATGGCCATGCGGTGGTCATCGTAGGTTTCGATTTCTGCCGGTTTCAGCTCAGCCGGTGGCAGGATGCGCAGGTAGTCCACACCCTCTTCCACTTCGGCCCCCAGCTTGCGCAGCTCGGTGGCCATGGCCGTCAGGCGATCGGTTTCCTTGACCCGCCAGTTATGCACATTGCGGATGCAGGTGGGGCCTTCGGCAAATAAGGCCAACACGCCCAGGGTCATGGCGGCATCAGGAATGGCATTCAAGTCCAGATCAACGCCTTGCAGCTGGCCACTGTGCACCTCCACGAAATCATCGCCCAGCTGCACCCGGGCACCCATGGCCTGGAGCACCTCCACAAAGGCCATGTCACCCTGAATACTGTTGCGGCCCAGGCCTTCAATGCGCACCGGTCCGCTGATGGCGCCGGCAGCGAGGAAGTAACTGGCGCCGGAGGCATCGCCCTCCACGAGAAAATCGCCGGGTGACTGGTAGCCACCCTTGCTTACCTGAAAACGCTGGTAATCCTCTTGGCAGACGCTGGCGCCAAAGCGGCGCATCAGGTTCAGGGTGAGATCAAGATAAGGTTTGGAGACCTGCTCACCGGTTACTTCCACCAGGGTGTCGGCATCCGCCAGTGGCAGCGCCATCAGCAGTGCGCTCAGGAACTGGCTGCTGACCTGGCCGCTGATACGGGTTTTGCCACCACGTAAGCCGGTGCCCGTCACCTGCACCGGCGGAAAGCCTTCATGTCCCAGATAACGGATGTCGGCACCCAGGGGCCGCAGTGCATCCACCAAATCCTTGATCGGGCGCTCGCGCATGCGCTCATTGCCGAGTAGCTCGAACTGACCTTTACCCAGACAAAGCGCTGCGGTCAGTGGTCGATACGCAGTGCCGGCCATACCCAGCTGCAACTGAAGATGCTTGTCTTCGGTGACCAGCGGTCCGTTGCGGCCGGTTACCAGCAGGCCGTCATCCTGCCATTGCAAAGCGATGCCGAGATCAGTCAGTGCCTGCAGCATGTATTGGGTATCATCACTGCGCAGCAGATTGTGAATTCGGGTTTCACCCCGAGCCTGCGCCGCCAGCAGCAGTGCCCGATTGGAGATGCTCTTGGAGCCAGGCAGGCGCAAGGTTCCGGTGATATGCAGGATGGGTGGCAGTAGTAATTTATCCATGGCACAAATCAAAGGCACAAATCAAAGGTACAACTTCTCAAAGGTACAACTTCAGGCGCTGCTCAAGTTTCTTCTGGCGTCAGCCGCTGCGTTGGCGACGAGGCTGTTGTATGTTGCCGAGTATGCACGATCTAACCACGCAACTGGACGAATTTGTTGAGCGCTATGTGGTCAGCCAGGGCGACTTGTATGCGCCTTATGACGCAGACTGGCGTTCTCCCTGTGAAACCGGGCCGCCAGTACAGCGGCAGGATGGTGAACTCTGGGTGCCCTGGCGGCCCCTGAGGCGCAACTTGGCTGCAGACTTTGCAGGGTTGGAACGGGCGTTAGAGTGCCAGATTCACCCGGACATCAAAGCCTACTACGGTCGCTACTGGGCCGGCGCCATGGAGGCCGCGGCTGCCGATGGGCCGGTGAGCCTGATCTTTCTGTGGAACCCGGCCGATGTGGAGCGATTGGTGGAAAACCTGATCGGGCATGCCTTGGCCAAGCGTCAGGCGCGCAGCTCCTTTTCGGTATTTTTCGCCTGTACGGCGCCGGATTCGGAGTTGTTTTTGACCGTGGATAATCATTCGGGGGCGGTGCTGCTGGAGCGGCCTGGTTATAAACCCTTGCGTCAGGTTGCGGACTCCCTGGGGGTGTTTCTCAGTCAATTACAGCCGGCGACGGGCTCACCCTAGGCTTAATTATCAGCATCAGCTGGTGCTGATGCTGGCGTGTTGCCACGGCGACGCAACGCGTCCGCCAGATGGCGGCGCTCCTCCGCGCTAAGGGCGCTCACCAACTCGAGAAAACTGTTGTGGGAAGCTTCCTGCGTCAGGCCATACAGGCGTCTGAGTTCTGCCAGATCCTGTGCCATCCTTGTCTCATCCAGTACGTCGGCACGCATATTCTGATTGATGCTGCGCAGCAACTGCCGCGTGGCCCGGATTTCCGGGCGCATGCTGTCCAGGTGGTTGCGGATCAGCGGCGAAAGTTCCTGCCGCCGCTGCTCGGGCAACACACCCAGGGCGCGGAAGTAACCGGCGGCTGGATCTGGACTCAGCCAGCGTTGCCGGGGCTGATTGCCCTGCCCCAGCAGATAGCCGGCCAGTGCCAGGTTCAGCACCACCGAGAGGATCAGTGCCCCCAGTATCCATTTGCTATTGCCCATTGGCATAACCCTCGAAAGGTTCGGTAAAGGCCAACAGTGTGAGTTCGGCAAAGAGCTCGCCATCTGCCATATCCGGTTCCGTCAGGCTCAGGCCCAAGGCAAAACCCAGCGCCAGTGGCAGGGTGGCCAGCAGTGCCGGACGCAGGCCATAACCACTGCACAGCCACTGCCAGAAGCGTGGCAGCAGGCTGTTATCCGGTGCCAGCGCCTGGACTTTGGTCAGGATCAGGCGCTTCAGCGCCGGCAGCTCGTCATCCGGCAAGGGCGGTAGCGCCGCTTGTAACGCCCCATCCAGCTGCTCGGCCTGGGCCAGCAGCTGCCGGGCCTGGGCCGAGGATTGCACCAGCTGCGTTGCCGCAGCGGCCAAGGCCGTGGGCCAGGTATCAAGCTGGCTGCCGTAGGTATCCAGGGCTTGCTGCAATTGATCCAAGTTGAAACTGTTCATAAGGCAATATCTATGTTGTCGGCCAAGGGTTGCAGTGTCTGTTTCAGGCGCCGCCTGGCCCTGGCAATCAAGGACTCCAAGGCTTCTACGCTGATCTCCAGAATTTCCGCCGCCTGCTGGTAAGACATTCCTTGAAAATGGCATAGCAGCAGCGCGGTGCGTTGCCGCTCCGGTAGGGCGGCAATTTCTGCCCGCAGCCGAACCTCGGTTTGCTGACTGGACAGTTGTTGGCTCAGCTCGGCTTGATCTGCCGGCCGCTCGGGCAGCTGGTCGGTAATGGTTTCCCGATGCTTGCGGATGCGGTCGATGGCCAGGTTGTGGCCAATGCGAAACAGCCAGGTGTTGAACTGTACCCGGCCGGGCTCCCAACGGGCAGCGTGTTGCCAGACCCGCAAGAAGGTTTCCTGGCAGAGTTCGTCGGCATCAGCCGGGTTCTGGTTGAAGCGGTACAGAAAGTTGCGCAGCGAGGCGGCATGCCGGTCCAGCAGGCGCGCGAATGCCTGCTGGTCCCTGGCCTGCACGCCGGCCATCAAGGCCTCGTCGCTGGTATCTCTCAAGGCGCAGCCTTACTCAGTTTGCGATTGCCTGAGTTTACGCTGTTGCGCCATAAAAGCGCGCCGTTCTGCTGGCGTGACGATGCCATCACCGTCACTGTCCATGGCTTCCAGGCGTGCCAGGCGGGGCGGAAATTCACTGCGATCCAGCACGCCATCCTGATTCCGGTCCAGACGGGCGAAGCTGGCTTCCCGGGATGGGGGCTGGCGCTCGCCATCATGCGGCCTGCGCGCCTCGCGTTCAGATCGCTGATGGAATCTGTGCTGGTGCTCACCGCGTTGCTTGCGGTGGCTGCCGGGCTCCGCCGCCAGAAACTCCGCCAGGCTGATCAGGCCATCGCCATCCGTATCCAAGCGGGCAAAGGCTGCGCTGGCCTGTTCACGGACGTCGCTTAGCGCTATGGGTTGCAGCTGACGCTGTTCGCCGCGCTGGGCGTGACCTTCGCGCGCAGGACGATCGGCGTGGGCATGGGCATCTGCCAGGGCAATGCCCCAAAGCATCAGGCTGGCAGCGGTTAAGGAAATGGCAGGGCGAATCATGGGTATCTCCTGTTGATGGTTTGCATACCGGTATACGCAGCCCTGCGCCGGCGCCGTCGCCATGGCAGCCAACAAAATTGTTGCGAAATGTTTCAGCAACCAATGGCCGCCGTTGCCGGCTTGTTGTTCAGGTTTGATTCAGGTTTGATTCGGGTTCTGTTTGCGCTGCAATAATTACTGCGCACTTTTCGGCGCACTTTTCGGCGCACTTTCCGGCGCACTTTCCGGCGCACTTCCCGGCATAGTTTCGGACCAAGCGGGATCCTGATAGTGAATGCTGCAAAGCCGATATTGATCTGTTCTGGCGCCCAGTCGCACCTCAATAAGATCGTTGGAGGAATGTCGCAACAAGGCGCGCGCCAATGGTGAGTCGAGGCTGATGTAACCGGGTGCCATATCAAATTCATCCGGGCCAACAATACGGTAACGCAGCCGCTCGCCGGCCTGATTCTCGAGCGCCACCCAGGCACCAAAGTACACCCGTTGTTGATCCTGTGGCGGGCGTTCCACCACTTGCAGCACATCCAGGCGTTTGGACAGATAGCGGATGCGTCTATCCAGTTCCCGCAATTGTTTTTTGCCGTAGATGTACTCAGCATTTTCTGAACGATCACCCATGGCGGCCGCCTCGGCCACCTTGCGGGTGACGGCGGGCCGCTGCACTTTCCACAGCTGTTGCAACTCCAGTTGCAGGCGCCGCTGGCCGGCGGGTGTGATATAGGCAGAAGCCGTGGCCCGCGCCTGGGGTTTGGCAGGATCACGCATGATGAATGTCACTTGTGGTAGCGATCAGGTCATATTTTCTCTGAGCTGTCGGGCAATGCCAAGTTGAAGTGCGTTTCGGCAAATAGAGTCGGCGGCCTTATTGCGCTTTCATCTAACTGAGTGGGAGTTTGCCCCTTGTCAGACGCCGTCTCCTTGCGTATCTCTTAACCTCATGCGGCGGCTTTACTACCTCACTGATGATCTTGCCACCCTGTGTCAGCTGGTGCAGGCACTGGAACGTGAAGGTATCAGCCGCTGGCGCCTGCATGTACTCTCCGCGGTACAAACCCAACTCGACCAACATGATCTGCAAGGCGCTTCCCGCTTGCAGCGTTTCGATATCATCCATTGTGCAGAACGCTTCGCACTGCTGGGTGCGCTGGCTGGATTGGTGTTGGGGCTGCTGGCGTCTGCCTTGTTGGCGACACCGGTGGATCCCTGGTCGCTGCTCAGCATGACCGGCCTGGGTCTGCTGCTGGGTGCGCTGGGTGGCGCGCTGCTCGGTTGCAACCGGGATAATGTCTTGATTCAGCCCTTTCGCACCCAGATCGACGCTGGCAAACATCTGCTCATGGTGGATGTGGCCAAGGCGGAGAAATGCCGGGTGCGGGAGCTGGTGAATTTGCACTTTCGGCAAGTGCAGGCGGTAGGTGTCTCCAAGGTGGTGGCGGGCCCCTTTCAGCCGCGCATCGAGCTGCGCCGCAGTTAGGCTGCAGTTGAAGGCCACAGCTGATCAGTGTGCAGTATCAGTCTGTTATTTCAAACGCCAACCTTAAAGCGGGTCATCCAGCATGGCGACCGCGTAGCGAGTGCCGTTCACCGGTTGTTGATCAATGATCTGCTTGATTTGCGCCGCAACCCGCCTGGGTGCGCGCAGGGCGCCGCTGGCCTTGTAGGTTTGAAAGCGCTCCAGCGGCGGGAACAAAACCGGATCCGCTTGCCGAATCTGCTCCTGCATGGGCGTATCCACAATATCCGGATCTATGTTGATGGCGCGTATGGGTTTGGCCTGGGCTTCCTGTTCCACCGCCACAGTGCTGATAAAGTTTTCCAGCCCCGCCTTGGCGCCGCAATACAGTGACCAGCCGGATACCGCCGCCCGCGCCGCACCCGAGGAAATATTCGCCAGCACCTTGTCGCCTTCATGCTGCTGAAAATGTTGCAGGAACAAGCCCATGCCGGTGATGGCGCTGACCAGGTTCACATGCAAATTGCGTTGCCAGTCGCTGGGGGTGAACGCACTGACCGGGCCGATGGGGCCGATCAGGCCGGCATTGCTGATGTACACCAGCGCGTCGTAGTTGTATTTCGCCAGGGTGGCGAAGCGGGCATCCATGGCCTGGGCGCTGGCCACCGGATCGGCCAAATCAGCATACACATGACCAGCGCTGGTGCCGGAGCGGGAAAATTCCACCACTTGAAAGCCGGCATTACTGTACTGCTCCACCAGGGCCAGACCCAAGCCGGTGGAGCCGCCGGTGATAATGGCTAGCTTCATAAGGATTCCCTGCAGACAGATGCCCAGAGCCTAGGGGGAGCACCTGGGCCAGGTCAATTCCGGGTATCATCCCGGCTTTGCAATTCCGGATGCGCGCAATGCAGATTATCGACGACATCGACCAGCACATGACGCTGGCAGGCTCCATCGGTCGGGCAGCGGTGCCGCCGGGATTTTTCCTGGCCTGGTGCGCCAATCTGCAGCTGCTCAGTGACAGCTTTGATCGCAGCGCCCGGCTAGCGTTGGTGCGGCTGCGGATTCGTGACATTACCCCGGGAGAATTTCTGGTGACCGCCTGTCATGGCCGGTTTGATGGCGGCCTGCTCAATGAGCGTGGCCAGAAGTTCGTGAGCAACTATTACGCACTGCAGTATCTGGCCGATTTTGCTGCCACTTTCGCCAAGGCCGGCCCGGATGACCCGGCCCTGTACGACGTACCGGATGACTGGGCCCACTACGACCAGCTGGCACCGGTGCTCACCAAGCGTCTGTACGGCCCCGGCCCGGCGGAAAAACCCAAACAGCAACCCCAGCGCCAGACCGGCAAAGGCGGTTGGCTGCGCCTCATCGTGGGCGGCCGCAAGGATTGAGGGCGATGGGCGTAACAACCATGGGCGTGAACCATCGGGCCTTGCAGCTGCTCTCGCCCCGGGCTGACACTATCCCCTGGGCGCTGCTTGCCACCACGGGCATCAGCCAGGCAGCGCTGGCCGCACAGCTGGATGCGGGTGGCCTGCTGCGGGTGGCGCTGCTGGCGGATGAGCCGGTGGCGGCCTATGTGCTGAGCCAAACTTCTCCCACTGCATTTGTGCTCCACGCTCTGGCCGTACCAGCGGCCAGGCAAGGCCAGGGTATTGGCCGCTGGATGTTGGGCCATGCCATTGGTGTGACCGAAAGCAAGGGTGGCCGCACCCTGGAGGTTTGCCTGGGCGCGGCACAAGTGCAATTTGCAGACTTTTTTCTGCGGCAGCGGTTTGTGCCTGTGCCGGGTAACGCCAACGGCATGCGGCTGCAGTTGGCGCTTATCCAGGAATGACGCTTATCCAAGAATGACGCTGGCCGCAGCGCCCGTTCACGCGCTGACTGGCAGCCGGCCCACGTAGCGCACCCCGGGCCGGATCAGCTTGTTGTTCTGCCGGCTTTCCAGAAAGTGCGCGCAGTAACCAAACACCCGGGACATGGCGAAACCGGCGGTGAAGTATTCCGGCGGCAGCCCCAATGCCCGGTAGATCACCCCTTTGTAGAACTCCAGGTTGGCGTACAGGGCTTTGCCTTTTTCCGCCATGCGCGTCATGAAGCGCTCTTCGATGGCCACCAGGGTGTCGTAGGTGTTGCGCAGCTCGGTGCTGGTAGCCAGCTCCCCGGCCAGGGCCTTCACGAAACGGGCGCGGGGATCCAGCACCTTGTATTCCCGATGTCCCATGCCCATGACCTTGCGGCCACTGGCCAGGCAAGCATCCACAAATGCCGCCGCCTGTGCCGGTGAGCCGACCTCGTCGGCAGTTTCCAGCGCGGCCTGATCGGCGCCGCCGTGGAGGACGCCGTGCAGGGTGCCAAAGGCCGATGACAGGGCATTTTCCACCGGCGCCAGGGTGCTGGCGGTAACCCGGGCGGCGAAGGTGCTGGCATTGAAGCCATGGTCCAGCTGCAAAATCTGGGTGACCGACAGCGCCCGCTCCCGCAGCGGTGTGCAGCCGCCGGGGATCTGCGCCAGAAAGCGCTGGATGGACGTACCCGGCGAGGCTGGATAGGCAGGCAGGGGTTCGCCCCGGCGCAGGGCCATCAACCCGGCAATCAGCTGCGGCAGTTTGGCGGCAATCACCAGGCCTTGTG
>JBJHDG010000025.1:0-12668 GCA_050486425.1 Pseudomonadales bacterium
GTCACGGATACAGGCACAGGCATAGCACCGGAGGTGCTGGAGCATATCTTTGAGCCCTTTTTTACCACCAAGGAAACCGGTAAGGGCTCTGGCCTGGGGCTATCCATGGTGTATGGTTTTGTGAAACAGTCCGGCGGCCATTTGAAGGTTTATTCAGAACCTGGTCAGGGTACCGCCATCAGAATTTATCTACCCAAGGCACCCCATGGAAAAGAGGCCCCTGCCGCGGGTGAGACTCTGGCACCCGTACAGGCCGGCTCCGAAACCATACTACTGGTGGAGGACGATGACTTGGTACGCGCCCATGTGGCCGCACAACTGCAGGCCCTGGGTTATCAGGTGCATGTGGCCGCCAACGGCCAGGAAGCCATGGCGCTGCTCAAACAATCTCGGCCGCTGGATTTACTGTTCACCGATGTGGTCATGCCCGGTGGCATCAATGGACGTCAGTTGGCAGATGCCGCCAAGCTCATCCGACCAACGCTGCCTGTGCTGTTCACATCTGGTTATACGGAAAACGCCATCGTGCACCAGGGTCGTCTGGACATTGGCGTCAATCTGCTGGCAAAACCCTATAGCCGAGCGGAACTGGCGCGTAAAATCCGCCAGGTCCTGGCTGACGCAAAGGAGTCCTGACAAAGGGCCCGTCACCTACATGAAGCTTCTGACATGGTTACCCTGGTTGGGGATATTGCTTTGTTACAACCAGATCGCCGGTGCCACCGAGGATCACAAAGCTGAGCAAGAAGGCCGTGCGGCCGCTGCCGCCGATGTCATCAATCTCTCCTGTCGCCTGGAGCCGCAACATGGTAGCTGGTTAGATCGTACTCACTCCTACCTGAGCGAGCGCTTCTGCGAACCAGCCGCCTGGTTTGATGGCTTCTTTGGTGATCCCCGGGCGCTGGAGGAAACACCAGTGGGTACTTTTTTCCGCTTTCGGAACGAACTCTACTGGGATCAAAACGAAGGCACCAGATACAGACTACGCCTATCTGCCAACATCAGTGTGCCTCGGGCATCAAGACGCCTGCGCTTCCTGATCTCTCGGGATGAGGACTTGCGCGGGGAATTCTCGGAACAGACCACGGTTGACGACAGTGACACACGCACCCGGCTAGGTTTGCGCTATCTGGCGCGGGACTGGGAGCGCGCTCGATTTGATGTGGATGCCACCACTGGCATCAGAATCAATGCCTTTAATCCACGTGTGCGCGGACGCTTCCGCTATGTGCATCCCCTGAGCACCCTGTCCCAGGGTCGTTATACCCAGATCCTGTTCTGGGAAAAGGACGATGGTGTAGGAACTACCACCAGACTGGATTACGAATATTTTCCCAACCAACGCACCCAGCTGCGCTGGACCGCGGAAGGTACCATGTCCGAAGCCAGCAACGGTGTCGACTGGAAAACCAGCATCACTGGCTTTCACCAACTGGATACCAAAAGCGCCATTAACGCCAACATTGGCGCCTTCGGGCATACCCGTCCCGACTATGATACTGACGAGTATTATGTCAACTTCCGCTACCGGCGCATGTTCCTGCGCAACTGGCTGTTCTACGAACTGCAACCAGAACGGGCCTGGCCCAACCTGGATACGGGTCGAGAAGGCGTCTGGCGCTTCATCCTGCGGCTCGAAGTGCAGTTTGAAAATGCTGAGGCCCCGACTTCGCGTCGCCGTGCTGATTAGATTCAGCACTACCATACAAAAATTGCAACACAGCCTGGCGCAAGCGATGATATTCAGGCTGCTGCGCCAATGCCACGCGATTTCTTGGCCGGGGTAGATCCACGTTCAAAATTTCTCCCACGCTAGCACTAGGGCCAACTGTCATCATCAAAATACGATCAGACAAAAGCACTGCTTCGTCAACATCATGAGTGATCATCATGGCACTCATGCCTAGCTCCTGATGCAGCGCCATTAGACTGTCTTGTAAATGCGCGCGGGTGAGCGCATCCAGGGCACCAAAAGGCTCATCCATCAGCAACAGATCGGGCTGCATGGCCAAAGCCCGAGCAATGCCCACACGCTGCTTCATGCCGCCAGAAATTTCATGAGGGCGCTTCTTGGCGGCATCCAGCATCTGCACCAACGCCAGATGATGAGCCGTCCAATCACGAATCTCGGCGCGGGTTTTCTTACCTCGAAATACTTGTTGTGCCGCTAGCTCCACGTTCTGCCATACGTTCAGCCAAGGTAGTAGCGCATGATTCTGAAACACAATAGCTCTCTCCGGCCCCGGACCGGAGACTTCACGACCATTTAGGATCACACCGCCTTTGGTGGCCTCCAACAGGCCACCAACGATGTTGAGAACCGTAGACTTACCGCAACCCGAGTGACCAATCAAACTCACGAACTCACCTGGCGGCATCTTTAAGTTGATGTTAGCAAGCGCTTCATAGTCACCATCATCTGTCTTAAAGCTCATGCTGACAGCAGATAGTTCCAACAATATATTTTGCCCCTGTGTCATAATGCGCTCCTGGTTATACTGCTTTGCCAATCCAGCAGGCGCTGCAGTGCTAACATCAAACGATCTAGAATCAATCCAATCAAGCCGATCAAAATCACCGCCACCATAATTCGGCTTAGTGAATGAGAGCTGCCGTTCTGAAATTCATCCCAAACAAACTTGCCGAGTCCTGGGCTTTGGGCCAGCATTTCTGCAGCGATAAGCACCATCCAGGCGATACCCAAGGAGACTCGCAATCCAGTAAAGATCATGGGAATGGCTGATGGCAATACGATGCGGCGCACATGGGTAAGCCAACCCAGCCGTAACACACGACTTACGTTATTCAAATCAACATCAATTCTGCTCACGCCCGCGGCTGTGTTAATCAGCGTTGGCCAGAGGCAGCAAAGCGTGACAGTAATGGCGGACACCACAAAGGCACGCGAAAACAGCGGATTGGCACTGGTATACACCGCAGCCACCACCAGCGTGACCAAGGGCAGCCAAGCCAATGGTGAAATTGGTCGCAGCAACTGTACCAGCGGACTGATGGCGGCCTGCATAAATGGCGACAATCCCATCGCCACTCCAAGGGGTACCGCGATCAATGATGCCAGGCCAAAACCAACCAGCACTGTAACCAAGCTGGTTTTGATTTGATCAGGCAGTGTCGGCGCACCTGCGTATGGGCGCAGTACCGGAACAAACTCCGGATCCTGGGCCAGGCGTTGAGCGTTGCGTTCATGTTGCCGAGCCATAAATGCATGAGCGCGGTCCCGCTCAGCCTTGTGTTCCTGATACAGATTCCCGGCCTGGGTCAATACCTGTGCCGGTCCTGGTAGCGCTCCCAACGAAGTATCGATACGTTGCGCGGCCAGTTGCCACAGCAGCAGGAATATACCTATTCCCATCAACGGGGCACCCAGCGTTGTCAGCAAGCGTCGCTGTACTTGCGGGCGCGCCAACCGGCGCAGCTGTAGCTGAAACTCTGTCAAGGTGCGATTTGCGTACATGCCAATAGTCATTGCCAGCTCCAGATGAGATCAGGGCACCTGATCTGACTTCAAACCAATATCGAACTGTTGCAGGTAGGCATTGGGCTGCTGACCATCAAAATTTATGCCGTCGATAAAAACGGTAGCGTCAACAGGTCGAAAACCAGATTCCAGGGAAAAGTCGGGGAAATCTACAGATGTCATCAAACCGTCGGCAATCAACGCCTTTGCCGCTTGGGCATAGATATCCGGGCGAAACACGCGACGCGCGGTATCCATATACCAGGCATCTGGCTTGGCATCAGGAATTTGGCCCCAGCGCCGCATCTGGGTGAGATACCAAACAGCATCCGAATAAAACGGATAGTTGGCGTGGTAACGGAAGAATACATTGAAATCCGGCGCCGGCCTGACATCGCCCTTTTCGTACTCAAAGATGCCCGCCATACTGTTGGCGATGACTTCATAATCTGCGCCCACATACTGTGGCCGAGAGATAATACGAGCTGCCTCTTGGCGATTTGCATTAGCATCCTGATCCAACCAATATGCTGCACGAATCAATGCCTTGATAACTCGAATATGAGTATTCGGGTTGGCATCAGCCCAGGCCTGAGTCACACCAAAGACCTTCTCCGCCATGTTGTTACGAATGGCGTAGTCCGCAATCACAGGCACGCCAATGCCACGAAACACTGCCTGTTGATTCCAGGGCTCACCAACGCAATAGCCATGAATAGTACCCGCCTCCAAGGTGGCTGGCATTTGTGGCGGTGGCGTGACCGAAATCAGCACGTCTGCCTGCAAATTACCTGCAGTATCACCACGCTGAGGTGCGTAGTAACCAGGATGAATGCCGCCGGCTGCCAGCCAATAGCGCAGTTCGTAGTTATGGGTGGAAACGGGGAACACCATGCCAAAGCGGAATGGCTGACCCTGCGACTGTAAATCTCTGATAGCAGGCTGTAAGGCGGCGGCTGAAATCGGATGCACCGGAGTGCCATTTTGCATCTGTATACTTGGCTTCATTCGCGCCCAAACATCATTCGCAACGGTGCAGGCATTACCGTTTAGATCCATGACAAAGCCGGTAATGATCTGGGCTTCTGTGCCAAAACCGATACTCGCGCCCAAGGGTTGTCCGGCCAACATATGAGCACCGTCCAGCTCGCCAGTAATGGTGCGATCCAGCAGCACTTTCCAATTGGCTTGAGCTTCCAGTGTGACGTAAAGGCCTTCATCCTCGAAAAAGCCCTTTTCCAGCGCAATCGCCAGGGGCACCATGTCAGTGAGTTTGATAAAGCCAAACCGCAGCTCCTCTTTCTCTGGCCAGCCCAGCGCCTGCACAGTGCCTGTCCACAACAACAGCCAAACCAAACAACTCCAGAGTATCTTGCTACGCACGCTCATCTGCACGCTCATCTTGCCTCCTTCACAACTAGCTCAAGGATCTGCCGCCATAAAAAAAGGCGCTCACACGCTGATCGGTGGTGATCAGGTGTGGGCGCCATTGCCCGAGGGGTTCCCATGCGATTCACAGACAGGTTGCCGCCTGCCTGCGTAATTAACCAAGCAGATTCTATGCCACCATCAAAATTCTTCCGATTATCATTTACTTGGCGGTCTTCAACCAGTCGCAATCCAGCATAGTGTGGCGTGCGTTGCACTGACCTAGGGCGACCAGTGCTTGCAACGCGCCGCTTGAGTGCTCCGCAGTCGATCAAGTTTCTATAAGATTGATCAGGGTGCGGGCCACGTCGGCCAAGCGTTGATGACGCTCCATAGCGGTTTGCCGCAACAGGCGATAGGCCTGATCCTCGGACAGTTTACGGTGCATCATCAGCAGCCCTTTTGCCCGCTCCACCAGCTTTCGCTCCGCCAGCGCGCTGCGGGCAGCCGCCAGTTCTTCACTCACCGCCGCCAACCGACTACGTTGGGCTTGCAGCAGCTGTAACAACACCGGACTCAGAGCCTGATTCAGGGTCTCTGCCACCAATGCCGGTTGCGGTTCCGTCAAGGTTGCAGCCGCTCCAGGTTCAGCATCCGGTTGTAATATCCAGCTCATGGAAGTAGCTGCCTGCGGCAATGCCAGCTGTGCCAGTGCATCATGGCCAGCTGCATCGGTTTGCAAACGGGCTTGCTGCTGATGACAACAGTCAACGAATGCCTGCAACTGAGCACATTCCACTTTCAATATGGCATCCATACGCAAGGTGCACTGGTCATACCAAAGTTCACTGAGCTCGGCAGGCAGGATATGCGGTGGCTGCGCCTTGGACGCCAACAGCAACAGCTGACTCAAGGCATCGCGCTGCACTTCAGGCGCCTGCTGCTGCCAAATTTCCAGCACCAGCGCCGTGGTACTGGCGGTGAATAACTCAAAGCAGCGTTGTTGTGCATCCGCCAATGCTGCCAGCCGGCCCAGGCGATCACCATCGAAGCTGCCTTGGGCGAATCCGGCAGCACCATAGGCACGCTCCTGACCTGCCAACTCTTTGCCCTGGAGCAAAAAGAACAGCGCCAGCAGATGCTTGGTCACCAGCGGATCCGTGCTGATATCTGCCAGTTCGAAAATCAGTGCGAGCAGGATGCTCACCAGACTACTCAGGGCCTGTGTCGCCTGATCCGGATGCAAGCTACCTGCCTGCACCTGCTCCCGCAGTTGCGGCAAGACTTCCAGCTCATGCAAGGCCAGCGCCAACAGATTCAACAGGCGTGTGCGATCAGCCACAGGTGAATGCAGCAGCGCCATTCGATCCAGCTGTGCCTGCACATGAGTGGCTGCTTCCTGACTGGCTTGTACCTGTGCCGACCAAGCCGTGCGCGCACGACAACCTTGGCTACCCAGCACGATATTCGCCAGTCCGCGCTCCCGCTGCAGCCGATGCACCAGCTCCGCGAGGCTACGCACCAGATCCGCCATGTCTGTCAGCTGGGCCAGCTGCCGGCTCTCACTGGCACGGGCAGCCAGCAGGTACTGCAAGCTTGGTTTCATCGACACAGGCCAGTACAAATCCAGATACCAGCTTCTATTAGCAAAGGTCATTCCAACCGGGCTTGATGGTTGTATCAGGCGATCAGGCCAGCAATAGGCCAGCAGCAGGCTGGCTTGGCGAGTCAGCGGACGCCACATTCAGGCGCGCAAAAGCCCAAACCCGCGCCAGTCTGGTGCATCAGGTGGATGTGGCTTTAACCTGAAAGCGCTCTAGCAGTAGGGCAATGCCAATGGCGTCCACTGCCTATCCAGCGCAGCCTGACAGCCTGCATCCGGTCTGTGCAACAAATCCAGGCCCTGCAGTTGCGGCAGGCTCGGTCGCAACTGATCCACCAATAGCGGTGCCAAGCTGGCCAGGGAGCCATCAGCAAGCGCATGCACACCCGTCTCTGCCTGCAGCGCCGCCACCAGCGCCGGCAGCTCATGATGGTCCAGACGTTCGTACAGCGGGTTGAACAAGGCTTTCACATCGCCAAAATCCAGCGTCCAGCCCAGCACCTGATCCAGCGGCGCCTGCAACTGCAGGCGCACTTGATAGCTGTGACCATGCAGCTGGGACCTGGGATCGCTGGCCGGCGCCTGGTGGAGCCGCGTAGCAGCCTCAAAACTGCGCTGCTTCCAGATACGATGTGTGCTGCCATCAAATAGACTGCCAGCACTCAGGGTCTCCTGCACCTGCACCCAACACAACGATGGCAACGCGGGTTGCAGCTGCTGCCAAAGCCATGCACCCAACAATTCACTGGTAGGGTTTTCCAGCCCAGCAATGGCGTTCAACGTGCTGTATTGCAGACGCTGCTGCATGGGTTGCCAGAGTTTGGAAAGATGCTGCTGCAACTGTTCCGCGGCCAGCGCATCAGCCGGCAGTTGTACGTACAACTGCACCACGAATCCATGGCCATGCATGCGGCCACAAGGGTGGCCAGCGGGCACATGAGGCAGACGATGGGCGGCCTCAAAGCGAAAGCGTTGCCAGCAGTAGGCCTGTCCGGCAGCCGTGATATCCACCCCCTGATCCGGCGCGCTGCGTAGACGCAGGCCAACCAGACCGGCGCTGGGCAGGCGCTGCCCGATCCAGGCCAGCACGTATTGATCAAAGGGTGCCTCGATCAGATCATTCAGGGCCTGGTACTGCAGCGGCATCGAAGCCTCCTGCAATAAGCGCGTCAATGTATCCGCTTCGTCCCCAGGGAAAGCAGCGGGTAGCTGCCCACCCGCATAGGCAGCCGCGACTTGAAAACTATGGCCATGCCAACGGCGTTTGGCCATAGTACCCGCCGTCGACAATTGTCGTGCTGCTTCAAATCCGGCGACCGTGTGAAAATGCAATTGCATGACTAAAACCCCGCCTCTATTCCCAAATACAGCTGCCTGGGCATGCCCACAAAGTAGCGATAATTACCAAAGGCATAATCCGCGCGTTCTGCATATCTGCGGTTGGTCAAGTTGATGATGCGCGCGAACAATCGAACATTTTCGTTGGTCTGCCAGCTGCCGCGCCAATGCCAAAGCAGATGCCCTGGATAGCTAGCACTGTTCTCCGCGTCCAGGTAGTAGCGGCCCTGATACACAGCTTCCATTTCAGATAGCCAACCCGCGGCCGGCTGCCACTGCCACTGACTGCTGGCCAGCCAACGCGGCGCCGTATCCATATCCCGGCCGCGCCGGATCTGCTCACCACCAGCCACGTCCAGATCAAATGCGTATTGATGCCGGTTGTAACTGCCAGCGAGGCGCCAGCTGTGGGCGCTGCTGACGGCCGTATCCAGACTGAATTCCAGCCCCAGACTACGGGTACGTCCGTCACTGATATTAAGGCCGGCGGCATCGCGCAGAATGATGCGGTCCGCACGATTGCGATACAGGGCCATGTCGGTGGTAATCCGGCCCTGACCACCGCGCAATCCCAGTTCAGCGGTCAGCAGGCGTTCCGAATCCAGATCTGCGACATCCTGTCCGCGTTGCAGGCGGTACAATTCAGTGGCCTGAGGCGGGCGAAAACCATTGCCCACCAGCACATAGCCAGACCAGGCAGGGTGCAGCTGCCAATCCAATCCCAGGCGTGCTGCCGGATTGGTGAACCCATCACGTCGGTCCGCCGGGCGATTATACAAACAGCCACCAAAGTCACAGGCACTGCCATCGTCTCTGGTATTGCCACTGAGCATCCGGTTGTCATAGTCATAGCGCAATCGCTCCAGGCGCAGGCCATGCACAACTGCCAGATCATCCCGCAGCTGCCAACGCAGATCATAAAAGCCGGCCAGCACCTGACTGCGCACACGATAATCGTAATGCCAGCCCAAAGGCCGGATCGCAACCACGGCGGGGACTCCCTGGGCAGGCGCCGCCTGATATTGGCGCAGATAACCCTCGGCCGCTTCCACCGCCGCCCCCAGTTGCCAATCCCAAGCGCCGCGGGGTCGGTGCCAGAGCAACTGCGCACCCAGGCTTTGCTGGCCATTCCATTCCAGCGGGGTGCCCGGCAAAAAATGTTGCGAAAACTGCATGCGGGAGCGGCGCCAATAAGGCGTAATTTGCACACTGTCAGTGGCTGTCAACGATCGCTCCCAGGTGCTCTGCATGCGCACCGACCAGGCATCGCGAAACGCGTCCGGATTGGCATTACTGCGCCTCAGGGCTGAGTCCGCATAAGCGCGATAGCCAATGACAAAGCCACCGGTTTGCTGTTCCAGATGAGTGGCACTGAGCAGACTGCGCACTGACCAATGTCCCAACCCACCCGCCTGAGAGACGGACAATTTTTGCTGCCGCAAGCCGGTATCGCGCTGAAAGCCATCGGCATCCGTGGCCTGCAAATCCAGGCGCCAATGCTGCTGCCCGTGCTGAGCACCTGTGCGCAAGCGCAGATGTTGATGATCGTAAGGCCCTGCCTCCAGCAGCAGTGCAGGTGTCAATGCCATTGGATCCGGGCCACGCACATTGAACAAGCCATACAGTGCGTTGCCCCCAAAGAGCGCACTGGCCGGCCCTCGCACCACTTCCACCGCCGCCGCCTGTTCAGTGTTGAGTTCAAACAGTTGATTGACGTTACAGAAACCTACCGGGCGTATACTGATGCCGTTCTCCAGATACAGAAAAGCGCCGCAAGCCCCAGGCCCGGAAAACACGGCAGAACGGATGGCCGTGAGATGCTCCTGCCCGGAACCTCGGGATACCCATACCCCAGGCACCCGCACCATCAATTCATGGATATGCGTCGGCATCACCAGCGCCAGATCCGTCTGGTCCAGATTGCTGAGATTACCCAGGCCACGCTGACGTGCCTGCAGACTGCTGCTGGCCAGCACCAGGATGCGTTGCTCATCCGGTGCGGACACTGGCGCTTGTTCTGTGTCCGATGCCGCAGCCATGGCCGGCACCAACAACGGACAGATGAGGAGGCAAACTGCCAACCGACGCTGCACCCTGCCACCACCTGAGAACATACCTACTCCCGTAACCATCAGGAGCGCATTATTCCCAATCAGGGGCTGGGACGCACCTGCGCCAGGAAGTCTGCCAACAGCTGCTGATCAAATTTCATGCGCAATTGCAGATAGGGGCCTTGCACCCGGTAATCCGCGCCCACGAAGTCCCGGTCATTAAAGCCGTGAAAGTTGTAACCCAGGCTAAACCAGAGATTGGTGGCCGGGCTATGACCGGCAGAGACGCCCAGACTGCGGGCTTGCTGCTGGCCATGGCGATCCGCCAGCACGGCGCCTTGCAGCCCCAAATCCCAGCGCGGCGCCACATCATAGCGCCAAGCCAATCCCAGCAAGCCGATGGTGCTGTCGTATTCGCCATCGTCAATGCGATCCAGCAAATACTTCAGACCAAATTGCACTGACAGCTGATGCGGCCCCGTCGGCTGATAGTTGGCGTTGAAATTCTCCACCAGCTTGCGGCCTCGATTGCGGAACAGGGCATCCTCGCGCGCATCGAACACCAGATCCAAGCGATTCAGCAGCGACCAATCACTCTCCCAAGATCGCCAGGCGAGCGCCAGGCGCAGGCTGGCCTGGTCACGACTGTCACCGTTGGTGGCCTCTTCGGTAAGCAGTGAGAAGCTGGACGCCAGCACCCGACCATCACCCAGTTGTCGACTTAATCCCGTCAGCAGATTCCATTTGCTGAGCGTATCGCCACGATGATGTTCCAGCCGGCTGCTGGCATCCCATCCCGCGTGACGATAGCCGGCGCCAAGGAAGACTGCGCTGAAATCTGCATTGCGGTGACCGACGCCATAGGGCTGGCGGTTATCGAATCTGGTGTCCGCCAGGTCCTGGCTTTCCTGCTGCTGCCGCAGCGTGTGCACCCGATCAAAACCCAAATCCAGGCGCCAACGCTCATTCAATTGCAGACGTTGATGTAAGCCAGTCGTGGCAAACAATCGATCCGCGTCCGTTACCTGCTCATGCCCCAAACCGGCGTGAACTTCAGCACCCAGCCAAGGGTTGGCGCGCACACCCAGGCTGGTACTGCTGGTGTTTTCCAGCGCGCCCCAGGTGAAGCGTTGATCCAACCCCAGGCGCACCCGAGACATCAGTTGGTAGTCCGCGCCCAACAGCAGAAGGTGCGGATAGTCCGGATTATCGGCGCTGCCATCCAGATCCAGCTCGGTCTGGGCCCGCAGGTTGGCGCGCCCCGCCAGCAGCTGTTGATTGACACCCATCAACAGCTGATCGCTATCCCGTTGCTGTCCCAACAGGTCTTCTTCCCGCACCAGACGCAGTCCGGTATGCAGCCGGCGTCGCTGCTGTTGATGATGACCGGTGACCTCCGCTACACGTCGATTGGTGTCGGCTTGCAGATTGCGTTGTTCGAAAATGTCAGTGTGCAGGCTTACCCGCTCGCTGTGCTGAAACTCGGTTTGCATGCCCAGCTTGCGCGTCCCCGCATCCGCCAGGCGCTGCTGGCCCAAGCCAAAATCTGGCTGCTGCACCTGAAAATAGGCGTTGCCAGCCAGTCGCGGCCCCTGCTGCCGCCATTCGGCACGCCACGCATTGCCAGTGCGCAGATTATCCCCGTCCTCACGTTCGGACTGGGCCAGCTCCAATGCCAGGGTGCCCGCATTGGCCAGTTGCCAATCAAAGTCCAATGCCTTCAAGGAGGCATTCATACCCGGGCTGTCATCGTGCACATAGGTGATGCCGAGCTGAGAATCGGCATCTGCCGCCAGCACCAAGCCCAGCCGTCCACCAGCCACCCAATGCTGACCACTGGCAGCGTCCGTTTCGTATTCAAGCACGATGAATACCGGGTTGAAATCAGCATCCTGGGGCGGTACCGGATGTTTGAACAGCAGCGTGCCTCTGGCGTAATCAATGCTGTAATCCAGATGCCGGATCAGATCGGTACTGCTGAGCACCTGTTCTGGATGCAGCCTGTGCCTGGTTTCCAGCCGTACCCGCTCGGAGTTCACCAGTAAATGCCGCTGGGAGGCCCGATACTCACCGGACGTACCATCACCATTGAGCTCATCACGCACAAAGCCTTGTTGCGACTCGGCCGCAAAGGCGCTGAGTTCCAGCCGCTGATGCTGCACCTGGGTCTGCACGCCATTAAAGCGACGCTGATAGCGGCCGAGCAGGGTGCGTTCCAGGCCGGTATCAAAATCACCGAACATGGCCATAACCAACTGGTTTTCCAGCTTCAGGTAGAGTCTGCGCTGGGATTCCGCGCCGTAACCAGTATGGCTGGCATCACCGTAGAGGCTGTAGTAACGATTGGGATCCAGTTGCTGCCCCAAGGACTGGGTATCCGGCTTGTCGGAATCGTAGGCCAGGGTGAGCAGGGTTTCGCCACGGATTCTGCCCTGGGCATAGAGGCTCAGCTGGCCATCCACCACCAGCTCATCCTCCAGATCGGCTGCAGCCAGCGCTTCCATCTCACCCTGTAGACGCTGATAGGCCAACGTGCCTTCGGTAAAACCCACCAGTACCCAGTCTCTGGGCAAGGGTGCCAATCTTGTGCGAAGCTGCTGCTGACGATGCTGATCAAAATCGAATTGCAATCGCACTTCCCCAGCTTGATCCGTGGGCGCCAGCTGCAAATAGGCAATACCCTGATCCCGCACCAGATAGGTTTGTGCGCTGGCATTGCCACTGAGATCTTCACTGACACCACCGGGATCTGCCGGCAGCAGTTTGTAGGGTGCACTGATACGCACGCGGCCGGTCATACCAGGTCGGGCCGGTTGTCCCTGGGCATCAA
>JBJHDG010000025.1:12678-13700 GCA_050486425.1 Pseudomonadales bacterium
CCGCCAGTAAGGCGCCATGCACCGGGTCGGCTACCAGATAGGAATGCGCTGGGGACAGCGCCCCACGCGTGGGCGCACCGGCGTAATGCACGCTTTGCTGTAACTGGCTACGCACAACGCCGGCGCCATCCTGCAACACCACCTGCACGTGGTTGCCGCCGGCGCGCAGCGGTAGATTACGCCATTTACTCAGCGTCAGGTTGCGTTGCCGATCGGTCTCACTGCCATCGAAGTGCAACGCAGCCACTGGCTCGCCGTTGAGCAGTAGCTGTGGCCGCAGGCTGGCATCATGTTTCACCACCAATGCCGTTACCGGTACCCGTGGATTGTAGGCGGCAGGTGGCCAGAGGATTTCGTCGCCTGGCGCTGCAGTGGTCAACCAGGACTTATCGAACTGCGGCGTGCGTGCATCCGGCAACCCCGGCACCACAAAGGGCTGTGCTGCTGTCGTTGCTGCCATCGGCGCACTGTCGGTCTTGGATTGCAACCGGAAGTCTGTCCGCCATAACTCACCACCTGCCAATTGCACAAACTCCGAGAAACCGCGACCGGCTCGTCTGCTGCTTGGAGCACAATTTACAGCTTCCAGATGCGGCGGCAGACTGGTCAAGTCCATCTGCACCACATGAGTGCCTGGATGCAGGCCGGCAAAATGATAGCGGCCGCTGGCGTCTGTCACAGCGTAGCGACCATCCTGTAGCAAAATACGCACCCCGGCCACAGGTGCGCCTGGCTCCGCATCACATTGGCCCAAGCTGACACTACCCAACAAGGTGGCCGCATCCTGCTGCAGGGCCTGCCGTATCTGGAGGCCCGCCCGCGCCAGATTGCTGCGACCGCCGCTGATTTGGGGTGCTATCGCCTGGGCTCTGTTTTCCACATAGCCAGCCGTCGCACCTACTCCGACCTGCACCACATAGCGCAGCTCCAGCCTGCCGCCAGGCCCCAGATCCGGCAGACTAAACAGCAGACTGCGGCCATCAGCGCCGATTTCAGGATCCGCTATTGCCAACTGGGCATGT
>JBJHDG010000026.1:0-13641 GCA_050486425.1 Pseudomonadales bacterium
CTGGTGACCCATGGCGCCAGCAACCGTCTGGCGGCTGACCAGGAAGCGCTACTGGGCACCATGGCCTGTCATGCGGCTGTGCGGGCGGGCCGGCGCTTGTCCGTCGCGGAGATGAACGCCTTGTTGTGGGAGATGGAACGCACCCCCAATGCCGGCCAGTGCAACCATGGCCGACCCACTTGGTTTGCGCTCTCCCTGACGGAGCTGGATCGGCAGTTCCAGCGCGGCCAATAGCATGACGGCCCCTGTCATCTGTCTGCTGGGGCCAACCGCCAGCGGCAAAACCGCCACGGTCATGGCCCTGGTGGATGCCTTGGCCAAGGTGCAGCCGCTGGCGCTGATCAGTGTGGATTCGGCCCTGGTCTACCGGGGCCTGGATATAGGCACCGCCAAGCCCAGCCCGGCACAGCTGGCGCGCTATCCCCACGCTCTGATCGATATCTGTGATCCCGCCGAGCCCTTTACGGTGGCGGATTTCCTGCGCCTGGCGGAAGCGGAAGTAGTGGCGGCCCTGGCTCGAGGGGCGCTGCCGGTGTTGGTGGGCGGCACCATGATGTATTTCCAGGCCTTTGTGCAGGGTCTGGCGGATATTCCGCCCATCCCCGCCGCGGTGCGCCAGCAGTTGCAGCAGGAACTGGTCGCGCGCGGCAACCAGGCCCTGTACCAGGAGCTGCTGCAGGCCGATCCGGTGGCGGCGGCGCGCATCCACCCCAACAACCCCCAGCGCCTGGTGCGGGCACTGGAGGTTTGGCGCCATACCGGCGTGCCCATCTCCAGCTACTGGGCCAGGCAACAGCAACAGGCGCCGGCCGCCCGCCGTGGCTGGACCCTGCACCAGCTGGCACTGCTGCCCGACTGGACCCAATTGCAGGCGCGCATTGCCGCCCGTCTGGAGGCCATGCTGGCCGCCGGCCTGGTGGCGGAGGTGGCGGCGCTGCGTGCGCGGGGGGACTTGGATCCCGCGCTGCCGGCGCTACGCGCAGTGGGTTATCGTCAGGTCTGGAACTATCTGGCGGGCGCCTGCTCTTACCAGCAAATGCAGGACCAGGCGCTGAAAGCTACTCGGGATTTGGCAAAACGGCAGCGTACCTGGCTGCGGCACTGGCCCAATCTGGTGCAATTTTCTGCGGATGAACAAGACCTTGGCGATGCAATCTTGAAATATATGCAGGCTGTCGCCATAGTACCTTCCGCGCACAACAAGGGTGTTGGTTGCCTCTGATCAACACCTGTCATAACAGCCAGCGAGGAGTGGTGGCATGTCGAAAGGACATTCTCTGCAGGATCCGTTCTTGAATGCGCTCCGAAAAGAGCGGGTTCCCGTGTCCATTTACTTGGTCAGCGGCATCAAACTGCAGGGGCAGATCGAGTCTTTTGATCAATTCGTGATTTTGCTGAAAAACTCGGTCAGCCAGATGATCTACAAGCACGCCATCTCCACCGTGGTGCCGTCCCGCAATGTGCGGATGCCCAACGCCGGTGAAGAAGGCGAAGAGAGTTAACACTGAGTAATCACTTTGGTTTGGCAGTGCGCGTCATCGCCTTGCCCCCGGCTGGCGGCCTGCTGACAGGTTCCACTGATGTTTTTTGAGCGTCCGCAGGCCGGCCAGCAGGCTGTGCTGGTGCATCTGCAGTTCTCCCGCTTTGAAGAAGCCGAGCAAATGGCTGAGTTTCAGGAGCTGGCCCGGGCTGCCGATTTGCAGCCGCTGGCGTTGATCAGTGGCCGGCGTCGTGAGCCGCACCCGCGTAGTTTCTGCGGCGAGGGCAAACTCACGGAAATCGTGGACAGCGTGCTGGCCACGGGCGCCAACCTGGTGCTCTTCAACCATGACTTGAGTGCCGCCCAGCAACGCAATCTGGAGGCTGCATTGCAGTGCCGGGTCATCGGGCGCACGGAACTGATTCTGCACATCTTTGCTGCCCGGGCCCGTACCCACGAGGGCCAGTTGCAGGTGGAGCTGGCGCAGCTGCGTCATGCCCAGAGCCGGCTGGTGCGGGGCTGGTCACACCTGGACCGGCAGAAGGGTGGCGTGAATTTGCGTGGTGCAGGTGAAACCCAGCTGGAGATGGACCAACGCCTGCTGGCTGAGCGCATCGCGTTGCTGGAGCGGCGTCTGGACAAAGTGCGCCAGCAACGCGCCCAGGGGCGTCGTGCCCGGCAGCGGGCCGCGGTGCCCACGGTAGCCCTGGTGGGCTACACCAACGCCGGCAAGTCCACCTTGTTCAATGCGCTGACCGACAGCACCGTCATCGCGCGCGACCAACTTTTCGCCACCCTGGATCCTACCCTGAGGCGCCTGCCTCTGGATGGCATCGGCGAAGTGGTGTTGGCGGACACGGTGGGCTTTATTCGAGATCTGCCCCATAACCTGGTGGCAGCCTTCAAGGCGACCTTGGAAGAAGTCACCCGGGCCGACCTGCTGCTGCATGTGATTGATGCTGCAGCACCCGACAAGGAAGAGCGCACGGCCCAGGTGCAGGCGGTGCTGGCAGAAATCGGGGCTGCGGAACGCCCAGTGCTGGAAGTTCACAACAAGATTGACCTGATGGGCCAGCCGGTGGGGGTGGAAACCGATGCTGCCGCTGTCCCGCAACGGGTTTCTGTGAGTGCTGTCAGCGGTGCTGGCTTGAATGCATTGCGTCTGGCGTTGTCACAACGGCTGGGTCTGTGTGGGCCACATTGGGTCAGACTGTCAGCGCAGGCTGGCAAGACCAGATCCTGGTTATATGGGCTGGGGGCTGTGCTGGATGAACAGTCCTCTGATAATGGTGATGTGGAACTGCGGGTGAGATTGGACGCCAGACGTTTGGCCCAGCTGCAACAGCAGCCGGGGGTTTTGTTGCAGCGGCAGCAGGCCCTACATAGAATCTCGCCCTCGCACTGAAGGCGGAGACGCGCAATGGCATGGAATGAACCCGGTGGCGGCAAGGACCGTGATCCCTGGGGCAACCGGGGCAATGATCAGGGTCCGCCGGATCTGGATGAAGCCTTTCGCAAGTTGCAAAGTCAGCTGGCAGGCCTGTTTGGTGGTCGCGGCGGGCGCGGGGGTGATGCCGGTGGTGCCGGCTTCAACCCGCTCATGGGTGCGTTGCTGGCAGGCGCGTTGCTGGTGATCTACTTCGCTTTCGGCATTTACATACTCGATGAAGGCGATCGGGGCGTGGTGTTCCGCTTTGGCAAACTGCAGGACGACATCAAGATGCCAGGCCTGCACTGGAATCCCCCGATTATCGACCGGGTGGAGCGCGTCAATGTCACCCGTATCCAGGCCATCGAGCATGAATCGCTGATGCTGACTCAGGATGCCAACATTGTTGATATCAAGATCAGTGTGCAATACCGGGTGGACCGCCCGAAAGACTTTGTGGTGAATGTGCGTAACCCTTTGCTGAGCTTGCGTCAGGCGAGCGAAAGCGCGTTGCGGCATGTGGTGGGTGGTTCGCGGTTGGATCAGGTCATCACCGAAGGTCGGGAAGCGCTGGGTGTGGAACTGCGCGAACGTCTCCAGAGCTATCTCAATACCTATGGCGCAGGCATTCATATCAGCACGGTGAACATTGATCGCACCGGTCCGCCACGTCCGGTACAGGCTGCATTCGATGATGTGCAACGGGCGCGGGAAGATGAGCAGCGTTTTATCCTGGAGGCTCGAGCTTACGCTGAGAGTATCATTCCGGAAGCGCGCGGTGAGGCTCAGCGCCAGATCGAGGAAGCCAACGCCTATCGCGATCGCGTTATCGCCGAAGCTGAGGGTGAGGCAGAGCGTTTTACCAAGCTTTATGCCGAATATCGCCAGGCTCGGGAAGTCACCCGTAACCGCTTGTACATAGATGCCATTGAGACCCTGCTGGCCAACAGCAGCAAGGTACTCGTGGATGTGGAAGGCGGCAATAACATGCTGTATCTGCCACTGGATCGTATTGGTCGGCAGGCCGATGCTGGCCGTGAGCAGAGCCAACCGCGCACGTTGCTGCCCCAGGAACAGCCGCGGGTGGATGAATCCACTTTGCTGCGGCGGCCATCCCGTTAACAGGCGCCAAGGAGACAGTCGATGAGTCCAAAAATGGTTGTAGCCCTGGTGCTGGCGCTGCTGGTGATTTGGATCGGCAGCCAGAGCATTTATACCGTAAAGGAAACCGAGCGTGCGGTATTGCTGCGCTTTGGTGCAGTAAAACAAATCGATCTGCAGCCAGGCCTGCACATCAAGATGCCCATCGCTGAACAGGTGCGTAAAACCGATGCCCGGGTGCAGACCCTGGATAACCGGCCGGAACGCTATCTCACCATTGAGAAAAAACCCCTGGAAGTGGACTGGTTTGCCAAGTGGCGGGTGAAAGACGTGGCCGACTACTACCGCGCCAGTACTTTCGATGAAACCCGGGTCATGAACCTGCTGCAGCAGCGGGTCAGTGAAGGCCTGCGTAACCAGTTTGGTCGCCGCGACATGTATGAGGTGATCTCCGGTGCCCGGGATGAACTCATGCTGGAGCTCACCCGCAGTCTGGATGCGGTGATGCAACGGGAGTTCGGCGTGGAAGTGATCGATGTCAGGGTCAAGCGCATCGATCTGCCGTCGGAAGTCAGCTCTACGGTGTATGAGCGCATGAATTCCGAGCGCCAGGTGGAAGCCCGCCAGCACCGCGCCACCGGGCGGGAAATGGCAGTGGGAATCCGCGCCGATGCCGAACGTCAGACCGTGGTGCTGGCCGCTGAGGCCTATCGCCGGGCGGAGCAGATCCGGGGTGATGGGGATGCCCGCGCTGCCGCCATCTATGCGGCCGCCTTCAATCAGGATCCGGAGTTCTATCGTTTCTATCGCAGCATCAATGCCTATACCCGGGTCTTCAACGACAAGAACGACCTGCTGGTGCTGGACCCCAGCAGTGATTTCTTTCGCTATCTGAACAATCTGAACGCAACAAGGTAAGCAAAGCCTGCCGGGACGGGTATAATCCCCCGGCAGCGCGAGACAGGATCAGGCCGGGTGCTGCCCCGGCCTTTTTTATGGGGCCGGCGGCCCTGCGGGAAATCCGGATGAAACAATACAATTGGCGTCTGCCCGAAGGGGTGGAAGAGCTGTTGCCGCCGGATGCCTGGGAACTGGAGCAACTCAGGCGGCGGGTACTGGATCTGTTTACCAGTTGGGGCTACGCCTATGTGATGCCCCCTCTCATCGAGTATCTGGATGCACTGCTGGTGGGTTCCGGCCATGACCTGGAACTGCAAACCTTCCGCATGGTGGACCCTTACTCAGGGCGCATGCTCGGCATCCGCGCCGACATGACCTCCCAGGCCGCCCGCATTGATGCCAACAGCTTGAAAGCCAAGGGCACGCAGCGCTTGTGCTATGCCGGTTCCGTGGTACATGCCCAGCCCGAGGGCGTGCTGCCATCCCGGGTGCCGCTGCTGGCCGGCGCTGAGGTCTTTGGCGCCCAGGCCCTGGCTGCCGATGCCGAAGTGGTGGCACTGATGCGGGAGGTGCTGCGCACAGCCCAGGTTGATGATGCCGTGGTGGAGCTGGGTCACGTGGGTATCTTTCGCGCCCTGGCCCAGGCGGCCGAGCTGGATGCGGCCATGGAAAGCGCCTTTTTTGCGGCGCTGCAGCGGAAATCCGAACCCGACCTGCTCGCCCTGATCCAGGCTGCGGGCCTGCAAGGCCGGCTCGCGGAGCAGCTGTTGGCACTGCCCAATCTGCTGGGTGGGCCGGAGCTGCTGCCCCAGGCGAGGCGTTTGCTCAGGGGGGCGCCAGCCCCGGTGGCCAAGGCCATCGGTACGTTGGAGGCACTGGCCGAAGATCTGAGTGCGCGCTGTCCGGATTTGAGTTTGCGCTTTGATCTGTGCGAACTCACCGGCTATGGCTACCACACTGGTGTGGTGTTCGCCGCCTATGGTGCCGGCCTGGGGCGGCCCATTGCCCGTGGTGGTCGCTATGATGCCATTGGTGAAGCTTATGGTCGGGCCCGTCCTGCCACGGGTTTTGATGTGGATTTGAAGCGGCTGCCGGGTGTTCCGGGCACGCCGTCGGCACCGCTCTGGGCGCCAGCCCTGGCAGCGGTGCCAGCTGGGGCCCAGCGCACAGCGCTCTGGCAGGCCATCAGCAAACTCCGGGCTGAGGGCACCATTGTGCTCTGTGGCCTGAGCGCCAAGGACAAAGCACCTGCCCAGTGTCGGCGCCAGCTCAGCTGGCAGCCACGGGGCCAAGGCGGTCGCTGGGCGCCAACCCCAATTCCCAACCCCAATACAGAGTGATCCAGGCAATGGGCAGTAATCTGGTAGTAATCGGCACCCAGTGGGGTGACGAAGGCAAAGGCAAGATCGTTGATCTGTTGACCGAAGAAGTGGCCGCCGTGGTGCGCTTCCAGGGTGGTCACAATGCAGGCCACACCCTGGTGATCGACGGCAAGAAGACCGTATTGCACCTGATCCCATCCGGCATCCTGCGCGCCAATGTGCAGTGTCTGATCGGGAATGGGGTGGTGATTGCACCTGATGCCCTGCTGGCGGAAGTGCAGAAGCTGGAAGCTTCAGGCGTGCCGGTTCGGGATCGGCTGCGCATCAGCCCGGCCTGTCCGCTGATCCTGCCCTATCACGTGGCCTTGGATCAGGCCCGGGAACTGGCGCGGGGCGAACAGAAGATCGGTACCACCGGCCGGGGTATTGGTCCCGCCTACGAAGACAAGGCGGCGCGGCGTGGCCTGCGTCTGGGGGATATTTTTTACTGGCAGCATTTTGCTTCCAAGCTGGCCGAAGTAATGGAGTATCAGAACTTCATCCTCACGCATTACTACAAGGCGCCGGCGCTGGATTTCCAGCGGACCCTGGATGACATGGCTGCCATGAGTGAACAGCTCAAACCCCTGGTGGGAGATGTGGTGTCCATCCTGCATGAGCTGCGTATGCAGGGCGCCAATTTGCTGTTCGAGGGGGCGCAAGGAGCGCTGCTGGACATAGACCTGGGCACCTACCCCTATGTGACCTCCTCCAATACCACCGCGGGTGGCACTGCCGTGGGTAGCGGGTTTGGTCCGCGCTATCTGGACTATGTACTGGGTATCACCAAGGCCTACTCCACCCGGGTGGGTGCTGGGCCTTTCCCCACCGAGCTGTTCGATGCGGTAGGTCAGCGACTGGGTGAGCGCGGTGCGGAATTTGGCTCCACCACCGGGCGCCAGCGGCGTTGTGGCTGGTTTGATGCGGTGGCCTTGCAGCAGGCCGTGCAGATCAACAGTATTTCCGGCCTCTGTCTCACCAAGCTCGACGTGCTGGATGGATTGGAAAGTCTGCGCATCTGCACCGGCTATGTCGGGCCTGATGGCGCGCCCTTGCCGGCGCGCTTTAGCAGCGAGTACTACGCCGAGGTCACGCCCATTTATGAGGAACTGCCAGGTTGGCAGGAAGCCACCACAGGTGCGCGACGTTTGCAGGATCTGCCGGCCAATGCCAGGGCCTACATCAACCGCATCGAAGCCTTGTGCGGTGTACCCATTGATATTATCTCCACCGGACCGGATCGCAATGAAACCATTGTGCTGCGTGATCCGTTCAAGGTGAAAGCAGGCTAGGAGTTACAGATGGCAGCCACTGTGGATGCAAAATTGCTGGAAGTGCTGGTGTGCCCGGTGAGCAAAGCGCCGCTGGTGTATCAGCAGGCGCAGAACGAACTTTGGTGCCGCATCAGCGCGTTGGCTTATCCCGTCAGGGATGGAATTCCGGTTATGCTGCCAGATGAGGCAAGGGAACTTAGTGCGGAAGAAGTTGCCCAGTTACACGACTGAACCCGGCGCCGAGCAGAACCAACCAAGCAGTATCAAACGGGGAAGTTGGTGCCGAGGAGAGGACTTGAACCTCCACGGGGTTGCCCCCACTAGCACCTGAAGCTAGCGTGTCTACCAATTTCACCACCTCGGCCCGAGACAGCGGCGCGCACTGTAAAACGCCCCCATGGCCTTGTCAACTTAACCCCCAGAGACCTTATGACAGCTTCCCGTAAGCCCCCCCAAAGTATCACCGACAAGGACCTTGCCGGTTTGTCCAAAGCCGAACGCCGGATTCTGGCGCTGCTGCAAGAGCAGCAAAAACCGCTGACCTGGCCTGCCCTGCGCGACCGCCTGGGTGCGCACCGTGGCAGCCAGGCAGATGACTTGCGGCGCCAGCTGCGGGACTTGTGCCGTCACGGCAGCCTGTACCTGGATGAGGGTGGTGCCTATCACCTGGTTTCCGGCGCCCAGGCCTTGCGTGGCAAATTGGTGGCGGCTACCCAGGGGCGTGGGCTGGCATTGCACAACGCGGCGGATGGACAGGTGTGGCCGGTGCGCCATGCGCCCCGTGAGCAATTGCGCATTGGTGATGAAGTCGCGGCGCGCTTGTTGGCCGGCCAGGCCATGGTGACCCAGGTGCTGGCTTATTCCGCGGAACCCGTGGTGGGCCGGCTCTGTGCGGATCCCAAGGGTTGGTATCTGGTGTCTGAGAGCCCCGATTTTCGTGGCCGCATCTATCTGCCCAAACGCAAGGCTGGCGGTATCCGAGACGGTGACAGTCTCTCGGTACGCATCACCGGCAGTGCTGCCTTTGGGCTCACCGGGGAAATCGTCGCCAAACTGGCGGCCAGGGATGATCTGCATGTGGCCTCCAGCACCTTGCTGATGGCCTATCGCGTACCCCTGGGATTTTCCCAGGCGGCGGAAGCGGAAGTAGCGGCGTTGCCCACTGCTGTGGACCGCCGCCAGGCCAAAGGCCGCAAGGACCTGACTGCCATGCCGTTAGTGACCATTGATGGCGTGGATGCCAGGGACTTTGATGATGCGGTCTATTGTGAAAAACGCCGCTTTGGGGGCTGGCGCTTGCTGGTGGCTATCGCCGATGTAGCGCACTACGTGCAAGCCGGTTCAGCACTGGATACAGATGCGGCGGAGCGCGGCAACTCCGTCTATCTGCCGGATCGCGTGGTGCCCATGCTGCCGGAAGCCATTTCCAATGAGCTTTGTTCATTAAAACCCCAGGTGGATCGCCTGTGCATGGTCTGCGATATGCGCATCTCGGGTCAGGGGCGCATCACCAAATTCGAGTTCTATGAAGGCCTGATGCATTCCGCCCAGCGCCTCACCTATGATCAGGTGGCGGCATTTCTTGCCGGTACATCAAAGGCCCTCAGCCTACCGGATAAAGTCAGCAAATCTGTGCGCGCGCTGCATGATCTGTATCAGGTGTTGCGTGCTGAACGGGATCACAGAGGGGCGCTGGATTTTGATACTCAGGAAATGCGCCTGGTATTGGAAAACGGTTTGGTGGAGCGTATTGAGCCTGTGCAGCGCAACGACGCCCATATGCTGATTGAAGAAGCCATGATCAGCGCCAATATCTGTGCCGCACGCTATCTGGAAAAACATCGACGCCAGGGGCTGTACCGGATTCACGAAGGACCTACCGGCGATAAGCTGGAAAACCTGCGACAGGCCCTGGCCCAGGTGGGGATCCGTCTTGCCGGCACTCAGCCCACACCCAAGGAGCTGCAGCAGATCATGCGCAGCTTAAGTGTCCGGGAAGATCGCTGGCTCTACGACATGCTGGTGCTGCGCTCGCTGTCTCAGGCCAGCTACCATCCGGTGAACTGCGGTCACTACGGTTTGGCATTGCCCAAGTACATGCATTTCACGTCGCCCATCCGTCGCTATGCGGACTTGCTGGTGCATCGTGCCATCAAGGATGTGCTGCACGGTCGGCCACTCAAGGATCAGATGCCCAAACTGTTGGCAGTGGGTGAGCACATCAGCTACACCGACCGGCGTGCGGAAGAAGTCAGTCGCGCCGTGGCAGATTGGTTGAAATGCGAATATGCCGCGCGCTTTCTCGGTGAACAGCGTCAAGGTCGCATCACCGGCGTGACTGATTTTGGTCTGTTCGTGGAGCTGGAAGAAATTCATGTCAGCGGCTTGGTGCATATCTCCAACCTGGGTGATGACTACTATCAGTTCAACCCGGCCACCATGAGTCTGGTGGGTGATCGCACCGGCCAGGGCTTTCGCCTGGGAGAGCAGATTCAGGTGGTGATTGCCGCCGTGGATCCGGAAAGCCGGAAAATTGATCTGTTGCTGGCCCCCACCCGGCAGGCCCGCAGCCCCGGCCAGCGGCGCTCCCGGCGTCGTTCCGGTGCCGACAAAGCCAAAGGCAGGGGCCGGCAGGACGGGCCGGCATGAACGAACGGCGCCACCCACCCCGACACTCTCAGGGTCACGGCAGGCGGCCAGAGCGCAAACGCAGTGGTGGCAAGCGGCAGAAATCCGCGCAGCGGCCTGGGCGCCTGGCCAGCACAGAGGTGAGCTTGGTGTATGGCGTGCACGCACTGCAGGCGCTGCTCACCCAGGATCCTGCGCGTATCCAACAGCTCTGGTTACTGGCGGCTGCCGACAACCCCCGTTTGGCCGAGCTGGCGGCGCTGGCTACGGCGGCGGACGTGCCGCTGAAGTACTTGCCCCGCGCCGATCTGGATCGGCTGGCGCCTGATACCGTGCATCAAGGCGCCTTGGCGCAGTGTCTGCCCCAACCGTTGGCCAGCGAAGCCGAGCTGGCCCTGCGCTGGCCCAGTTTGGGGCCGGCACCTCTGTTGCTGGTGCTGGATGGGGTGATGGATCCGCGTAACCTGGGTGCCTGCCTGCGCAGCGCCGATGCCGCTGGCGTTGCCGCCGTGCTGCTGCCCCGCAGCCGCAGCGCGCCGCTCTCTGCCGTGGCCCGTAAAACTGCCTGTGGTGCGGCGGAAACCCTGTTTATTGTGGAAGTGGCCAATCTGGCCCGGCAGCTGCGCTGGTTACAGGAGCAGGGTGTGCAGATCATTGGTGCCGCCGGCGAAGCCACACACCGCTTCGATCAGGTCAGCTATCTGGGTCCCACCGCGCTGGTGCTGGGTGGCGAGGCGCGGGGTCTGCGCAGTCTGACCCGCCAGCACTGCGATACCCTGGTGGCCATCCCCATGGCGGCGGGGGCGGTCAGCAGCCTGAACCTGGCTGTGGCCACCGGGGTTCTTCTGTTTGAGGCGGTGCGGCAGCGTCAGACCTAGTAACTGTAGCTGGCCACAGGCGCTGGTTTGGCGCGGGCCGCAGGGTTATCGGTGCGGCGGGACCAGCTGCCGGCAGGGATGCCGGCAGCTGAGCGCCCAGGGATGGCGCGCGGCACCGCCGCGGGAGCGCGTCCAGCTGCGCCGATAACCCTGCGGCCCGCGCCAAGCCAGCGCTTGCGTCCACCTCCGCCGGCGACTAGAATTCGCCCCCCTGCGGCTCAGCCCAGGTCAACAATTCATTCACTCCTTGCTGCACACGCAGGTGGCGGCGATTACCCCGAAAGGAGCGCTTATGCGGCATTACGAAGTCGTGTTTCTCGTGCATCCTGATCAAAGCGATCAGGTGCCTGGCATGGTGGAACGTTATAAAGCCCTGGTGGAACGCGGCAACGGCCAAGTCCATCGCCTGGAAGACTGGGGCCGTCGGCAGCTGGCTTACCCCATCGACAAGATTCACAAAGCTCACTATGTGCTGATGAACATCGAAGTGGACAACGCCACCCTGGCGGAGCTGGACAGCGCCTTCAGATTCAATGACGCCGTGTTGCGCAACATGGTGATGCGCCGTGACGAAGCGGTGACCGAAGTGTCCACCATCTACGCTGAAGAACTGCGGGACCGGGAGAAAGACCGGGAGCGTGAGCGGCGGCGTGAGCAGGAAACCGAAGCCGGTGCCGACGCTGAAGCCAACGCCACCGAGGATGACGCCGAGATTGAAGACGAAGAAGCCCTCGAGGAGGACGACTGATCATGGCCAGGAACTTCCGCCGCAAAAAATTCTGTAAGTTCTCTGCTGAAGGCATCAAAGAGATCGACTACAAGGATCTCGACCTGCTCAAGCAGTACATCACGGAAACCGGCAAGATCGTGCCCAGCCGTATCACTGGCACCAGCGCCCGTTATCAGCGGCAGCTGGCCCTGGCGGTGAAGCGCGCGCGCTATCTGGCGCTGTTGCCCTATACCGATCAGCACAAGTAACCGGAGGCTGCCGTGAACGTTATTCTGCTGGACCGAATTTCCAATCTGGGTGATCTGGGTGAAGAAGTGGTGGTGCGCAATGGCTATGCCCGCAACTACCTGATTCCCCAAGGTAAAGCCGTGCGCGCCACGCAAGAGAACCGGGACCTGTTTGAAGTGCGCCGCGCCGAACTGGAGCGGGTGGCCAATGAGCGTCTGGGCGAAGCCCGGGACCGTGCCGCCAAGCTGGCGGACGTGGCCATCAGCATCGCGGTAAAAACCGGCGAAGAAGGTAAGCTCTACGGCTCCGTGGGCACCCAGGACATCGCCGATGCCTTGGTGACTGCCGGCCATGCCGTGACCCGTGCTGAAGTGCGTATGCCGGCGGGCGTGATCCGCGTGACCGGTGAGTACGAGATCGACCTGCAACTGCACAGCGAAGTAACCGTCACCATCAAGCTGGCGGTGATTCCCGAGTAAGTCCGAGTGCTGCTGAGCGGGGCTTGGCCCATGGCCGCGCCCTGCTCAGCCCGGATCGGCCCGGCCCCTGGCTTTGGCCCCGCAGGTTCCGGTAACCTGCTTGCTCATCCAGGCCATAGCCACCATGTCCGAACCCTCTGCCGATTACAGCGATGAATTCGAGGCTCTGCTGCCGGTGGCTCAGCGCCTGTCGGATACTGCGCGCCTGAAAGTCCCGCCCAACTCCTTTGAAGCCGAGCAGGCGGTGCTGGGCGGCCTGATGCTGAACAATGAAGCTTGGTTCAATGTGGCGGACATGCTGGCGCCGCGGGATTTCTACCGCCCACCCCACCAGCAGATCTATGAGGCCATGCAGGCCCTCACCGCCGACAATCAGCCCCTGGATGCGGTCACCCTCACCGAGGCACTGAGCAGCCGGGGTCAGCTGGAAAAAGTCGGGGGCGCTGCCTACATCCTGGGCCTGGCGGAAAACACGCCCGGGGCCAGCAATGTGGTGGCCTATGCCCAGATCGTACGCGAACGCTCCATCCTGCGGCAGCTGATTGCAGCCTCCAACAAGATTGCCGAGGCGGCCTTCGCACCTCAGGGGCGGGCCAGTCGGGAGCTGCTGGATCTGGCGGAAGCCGAGATTTTCCGCATTCATGAAGGGGAATTGCAGCAGGGTGGCCCGGTGGGTGTGGTGCCCCTGCTGACGCAAGCGGTGGATAAGATCGAGCTGCTCTACAAATCCCGCAGCCCTATCACTGGTCTGCCCACCGGCTTTGCCGATCTGGACAAGAAAACCGCCGGTTTGCAGAAGTCTGATCTGATCATCGTGGCGGGGCGACCGTCCATGGGTAAAACCTCGCTGGCATTGAACATGATCGAACATGCGGTGATGACTGAAGGCACGGGTGCCGTGCTGGTGTTCTCCATGGAAATGCCGGCGGAGCAGCTCATCCTGCGCATGTTGTCATCGCTGGGTCGCATCGATCAGACGCGCATGCGCACCGGTGATATGCACGATGATGACTGGCCCAGGTTTACATCGGCGGTGAGCATGCTGAAAGACAAGCCGCTGTTTATCGATGACACGCCGGCGTTGTCTCCCAATGAAATTCGTACCCGTGCCCGTCGTGTGGCCAAGGAGTCCGGCGGTTTACGGCTGATTGCC